>JAGREF010000303.1 GCA_020446665.1 Sphingomonadaceae bacterium | reverse complement strand
CGCTGTTTGGCGAAAAGTATGGCGATGAAGTGCGCGTGCTGTCCATGGGCCGCGCGGGTGAGGGTGGCAAAAGCTACTCCGTCGAATTGTGCGGCGGCACCCATGTGCGCGCGACGGGTGATATCGGGCTGTTCCGGATTGTCACTGAAAGCGCGGTCTCCTCGGGCGTCCGCCGTGTGGAAGCGCTGACCGGAGAAGCGGCACGGCAATGGCTGGTCGGGCGCGAAGATGCGCTGAAGGCCATCGCCGGAGCGCTCAAGACCTCCGCTGACGACGTAGAGGCTCGGGTCACCGCGCTGGTGGATGAGCGCAAGCGGCTAGAGAAGGAACTGGCTGAAGCGAAGAAGGCGCTGGCTCTCGGTGGCGGCGGCGCTGCATCCGGTTCCGGCCCGCAAGATGAGGATATTGGCGGGGTGATTTTCACCGGCCAGGTTCTGGAAGGCCTTAATCCCAAGGATTTGCGCGGGCTTCTTGATGAAGCGAAGAAGCGGATCGGGTCCGGCGTTGCGGCCATTTGCGCGGTGAATGATGGCAAGGCAGCCTTTGCCGTTGCGGTTACCGATGATCTGACCGGTCGTTTCAGCGCTGTTGAGCTGGTGCGCGTCGGCGTGGAAGCGCTGGGCGGCAAGGGCGGCGGTGGCCGTCCGGATATGGCGCAGGGTGGCGGCCCCGATGGCGACAAGGGCGATGAGGCACTTGCCGCTGTCCGTGCAGCGCTGGCTGGCTAATTACTCTGCCGCTTCGGTGGCTGAGGTGCGCAATTTGGGGCGATAATCCAGCGCCCCTTCCTGCTGGATCTTGGCGCGGAATTCGTCGCGCTTTTCGTGGATGCTGGCGATGACCGGCCCCATCGGCACGCCAAGATCCACCAGCACTGCCTCGGATAGCTGCAGCGAGCTTTCCAGCGTTTCCGGCACCGCATGGGTCGCGCCTGCGCGATAGAGTTCGGCCGCATGGCTGCTGTCGCGGGCGCGGCTGATAATCAGCAGGTCAGGGTGCAACTGGCGCATTTTGCGGATCATTTGTTCAGCCAGCACCGGTTCGTCCATGGTCAGGATCACGGCAGGGGCATCCTCCAGCCCCATGCGATGGAGCGCATCGCCGCGAGCCGCATTGCCAAACAGAGTGCGATAGCCACGCCGCTTTGCTTCTTCGATTGCGTCAGTATCTGAATCGATCGCGACATAGGGGATGTCATGCATGTCGAGCATCTGCGCGATCAGCTTGCCCACGCGCCCGATGCCGACAATCACCACCAGCGGTACGCCGCTATCCGATGCAGGTAAGGACGGTGCGGGATCGACCTTGCGCGCGATCAACCGGCCCAGTCTCGCCAGCAGCGGCGTCACCGTCAGGCCGATTGCGGTCACGATTTGCCAGAATTGTGCTGTGCCTGGCTGAATCAGCAAGGCAGCACTCGCCGCCGAAAGCACGATCAGCGTGGTTTCAGACGGGCTGGCCATCAGAATACCTGTCTCGGTTGCTGTACTGCGGCGCGCGCCCATCAGCCGCAGCAATACGCCGGTAATAATGGCCTTGAAGGTCAGCACGCCAACCACGGCAAGCAGGATGACGCCGAGATTGTTCCAGATGGTCATCAGGTCGATGCTCATCCCCACGGTGATCAGGAACACACCCAGTGCGAGCCCCTTGAAGGGCTCCATGATGGTCTCGATTTCCGTATGATATTCCGTTTCTGCGATCAGCAGGCCGGCGAGCAGGGCACCCACGATGGGGGAAAGGCCGGTGGCCGCCGTGGCAAGGCTGGCGCCAATCACCACCAGCAAGGCCGCGGCAAGAAACAGTTCCGGGCTCTTCGTCCGCGCGGCCTGGGCGAACAGGCGGGGCAGGGCAATCCGGCCCAGCACCAGCAAGGCCACCACGACCAGCCCGCCTTGCCATAATGTTCCCAGCAGACCTTCCCAGCCTTCATCCTGCGCATAGGGTGCCATGGCGCCGAGCATGAAGATGATCGGCACGATCATGATGTCTTC
>JAGREF010000302.1 GCA_020446665.1 Sphingomonadaceae bacterium | reverse complement strand
GCGCCGGGGATCAACCTCTCGCTCGATGCGCTGGTGGGCAATACGGCCAAATTGCCGCGCATCGCCATTGAGGCCCCGCGCAGTGCCAGCGTGATCGGCACCAATACGGAAGACCAGATGCTGATCGGCGTTTTCTGGGGCTATGTCGCCATGATGGAAGGATTGATTGCCCGTATGCGGAGCGAAATCGGCAGGCCCGCCAAAGTGGTCGCGACCGGCGGCCTTGCCATACTGTTCGATGAACATACCGAGATGTTCGACGGGGTCGATTCCGATCTCACGCTGGAAGGTCTGGCGATTATTGCGGAGCGGTCTGCCAAGTGAAGAAGGATTTCACCCCCGAACAGGAACTGCTCTTCCTCGCACTTGGCGGCTCGGGCGAGATTGGCATGAACGTCAATCTCTACGGTTGCGAAGGCAAATGGCTGATGGTCGATCTGGGCATGACCTTTGGCGCGAATGAATATCCGGGCACGGAGCTGGTATTTGCCGACCTCGACTTTATCGAAGAACGGCTGGACGATCTGGTGGGTATTGTCCTGACCCACGGGCATGAGGATCACATTGGTGCGGTGCCTTATTTCGCCGCTGATCTGGGGGTGCCGCTTTACGCCACGCCCTTCACAGCCGAACTGGTGCTGCGCAAGCTGGAAGAGGCCGGTATAGCGAAGGATGTCGAACTCAATATCATCGACGATCTGGAGCCGTTTGCGCTGGGGCCGTTCGAAATGTCCTATGTCCCGCTGGCGCATTCCATTGCCGAAGGGAACGCACTGCTGATCGACACGCCGCATGGGCGCATATTCCACACGGGCGACTGGAAGCTGGACGAAGAACCGATCATCGGCGAACCCACAACGCAGGAAGAACTCTGCGCGATGGGGGATGAGGGGATCGACTTCCTCGTCTGCGATTCCACCAATGCCTTCAATCCCACTGCCAGCGGTTCCGAAGGCGCGGTCTATCGCGGCCTGCTAGAAGAGGTGCAGCGCCATGGCGGCAAGCGCGTGCTGGTCACGACCTTTGCCTCCAACGTCGCACGGCTGGAAACATTGGGTGAAGTGGCCAAGGCTACCGGCCGCCAGATTTGCGTGGCAGGGCGATCGCTTGAGCGGATTATCGAGGTGGGTCAGTCTACTGGCTATTTGCAGAATTTTCCCGATACCGTCGATTTCGACACTGCTAACGGGCTGCCGCGCGGCGAATTACTGATCGTGGCAACTGGCGGGCAGGGTGAGCCGCGCGCTGCGCTGGCCCGCATTGCAGAGAATAACCACCAGCTTGAACTGGTCAGCGGCGATGTGGTGCTGTTTTCCAGCCGCCAGATTCCGGGCAATGAAATATCCATCGGCCGGGTACAGAACCAGCTTGCCGCGCGCGGGATCGTGATGGTGACTGATCGTCAGAGCCATATTCACGTGTCCGGCCACCCCGGCAGGCCCGAACTGGAGGCGCTCTACAGCTGGCTGCGGCCAACCACGCTCATCCCTGTTCACGGGGAAATCCGGCACATGGCGGAGCAGGCGAGGCTGGGCAAGAAGTGCGGCATTCCGCAGCAAGTCGTCCAGAAGAATGGCGATCTGGTACGGTTGGCTCCGGGCAAACCCGGCAAGATTGCTGAAGTGCGCAGCGGCCGTCTGGTGCTCGACGGGGACATCATCGTTCCGTCAGACGGAGACGCCGTGACCATGCGCCGCCGCATCGCGCGTGATGGCATCGTGATTGTTGCGCTGGATCACAAATTGCAGCCTATGGTTGAAGGTGTTGGGCTGCCGCTGGATGAAGATTATCCTGCCTTTGTTGCCGAGGCGACGCAGGACATTGTCACTGCGATCCAGCGACTGAAAGGGCCCGCTCGCAAGGATCCGGCAGATATTCACGAGGCGGCGCGGCTTGCCGCGCGCAGGGCGGCGCAGCGCTGGTGTGGCAAACGGCCGCAAGTGCGCGTGCTGATGGCGAGGAGCTGAGACAATGCAGTGGACGTCGATCCTGGCGATCTATTTCCTGTTATGGGTGGCCAGCGCCTTTTTCCTGCTGCCTTTCGGCGTTCGCACGCATGATGAGGCAGGGATCGAAAAAATCCCCGGTCAGGCCGATTCCGCCCCGGCCAATTTTCGCCCCGGCAAGCTGGCCTTGCGCGCAACCATTCTGGCTGCCGTGCTGACGGCCCTGTTCGTGGCCAATTACACCTATGGCTGGATCGGTCTGCAGGATCTCAATTTCTACGGCAGCGCGCCAGAATTGCCGGAATATAAATGATCAGGCTTCGCGCAGGCGCTCGATTGCCTGTGCCAGCACGACATAGAGCTTGCCCATATCGGAACTAAGCAGGGTTACGCCCAGTGCATTGCCATCGCGGGTGGACAGCATCGTCCGCAGCATCGCTTCGAAATCGTGGATATAGCGGCTGACATGATCCCGGAAATCCGGGTCATTGTCATAGATCTCCGCGATGTCGCGCGCTTCCGTATTGTCGATCAGACGCACGGCGCGGCGTGTGAAAATACCGCGATCCCCGCGCAGATAGCTGGCCCATGCCGTGTCCGTAACTTCGCTCGACAGTGCCTTGGCAATGTCGATGGAGTTGGAATTGAGCGCTTCGGTAATCAGGGCGACGCGGCGTGAGAAGTCATTATTGACCTGTTCTTCCGCCCGTTCGCGCGCGCGCTGCACGCGGGTTTCCAGATTGCTGGCCAGTTCATTCACCTTGGCCAGCTGATCCCGCAATTGCACTGCGGCCTCGCGGCTGACACCGGCTGAATGGGCGGCGGCCTGTTCCAGCTGGGCAATGGATTCGGTGGTCTTGAAACGCAGCGCCCGGTCCACCGCTTCGGCGGCTTCACTGCCGACTTTCTCCGCCAGTTCGCGAATGCCTTGCCCGGTAGTGCCTTGCAGATTGGCCAGCGCATCGCGGGTGGCAGTTTGCAGCTTGTCCAGCGCGGCGGCCAGTTGCCCTTCGGCCTTGCCAGCCAGTGTGGTGCTTTCCTCGTCCAGCGTGGCCAAGCTCTGCCTCAGTTCGGCCAGACGCGCTGCCTGGGCATTGTGGGTTTCGGCGATGCGGGCCTGAAGGGCTTCGATATCCTGCCCCGTTGCGGCCCCTTCTGCGCGCGCTGCGATGACGTAGCTGGACAGTTGCTCGCCCTTCTTGCTGGTTTCCCCCAGCAGCAGGCTGGTATTCTGCGCCTGTTCAACCACATCCCCGAGCCGGGTTTCAGCCTCACCAATGGCAAGTGTCAGATCTTCGCGGCTGGTGCGCGCGCCGGCCTGAATGATTTCAAGCAGGCGGACCGCTGAATCGGTCAGCTCTGCAATCGCACTATCTGTTCCATCCAGAGCGGTGCGGCTGCCATTGAGCATGCTCGCCAGCTCTTCCAGCGCAGTCGACAGACGGGCCGTTGCCTCGCCACCGGTTTGCGCCACTGTCTCGATTTCGCCGCGCATGGCCGATAGTTTCTCAGTGATCGTCTCAGCATGTTCGGCCAGCAGACGGGTCTGCTCCACCTGCTGTTCGCGCCGTTCGGAAAGGGCGGCGTCAATGGCGGCAAGCTGCGTGGCAAGCTGGTCAGAACTGCCGGCTGCAAATTCTTCCAACTGGCTGCGCCGTTCTGCCATCTGCTCGTCAAACTGAGTGTTCCGCTCGATCAGCCGCTCGTCCACTTCGGCAGCTTCACGGTTGATATCCAGCAGCCGCTGGCGGGCGGATTCCATCGCCATCGTGTCAATCCGGCTGACTTCGTCGAGCACTTCGGTGAGATTGCTGCGCAGACGTTCCATATGGGCCTGCCAGTCGGTAATCGCTTTGTCCTCGCTTTCGCGCATCGCACGGCCAACTGTGGCGGCACTTTCCCGGATCGCATTAATGCGAGCCTGGAGGGATCTGAGCGCTTCTTCCTCTTCGGTTTCCAGCACTTCATGCGCTCCGCCAAGCTCTTCACGCAGGCGCTCGGCCCGGTTGCGCAGCGCCGCCAGCGCTTCCACTTCGCGTTTGTCGAGGTCAGCGCGGAACAATTCGCTCTTATTGGCAAGCGTATCGAAACGCGATGCCATGATATCGTCCAACTGCGCCGCCTGCGCTTCAAAAGCGGCGAGGGCAGCCTCAACCTTGCTCTGCAGCGATCCAACCTGTCGTTCGCTCGCTTCGCCAAAGCTGTTGAGCCGCTCAAACCCGGCAATCATCGTGTCGAGCTGTTCCATCGCAATGCGCCCGGCATTGCCAATCTGGTTAGAGACATCCTTGGCCGAATTGGTGATGACTGGCAGATCGTCCCGCAGGCGCGACATGTTTTCCAGCGCGACGGAAGAGATCGATCCGATGGTTTCGACCTGCGCGCTGTTATCGTGGATCAGCCCTTCCAGCGTATGGGCATGCTGGGACAGGCGTTCGCTCGCAATGCGGCCAAGCGATTCCAGTTCGCGCGATTGCGAGCCTAGGAATTCGCGCGCAAGGCTCAGCTCGCGATTGATGATGGACAGGCGCGCTTCCAGCGCTTCGGATTCTCGCCGCAGGGCCGCTGCCGTATCCGTGAAACGCACCGCCTCACGGCGGCTGTTGCGCATGGCGAGCAGCCATGTCCCGATCACCAGCAGGGTCGGGACAGACCATTGCACGATCCAGTCGCTCCATTGCTGAGGCGTGCCGCCAGCCTTGATTTCGGCCTGGTGGGCCCAGCCGAAAAAGCCGGTCCAGCCCAGGATCACCAGCACCGCGATGACCGGGAGGAGCCACGCAAAACTGCGAGGGGACGCATCGTCCTCTGCATCCCAACCGGCATCCCAGCTTTCGCCGTCATCCTGCATTTCGGTTTCAGACAGGTCGAGCGGCGCGGCCTTGCTGGCCGGCTGCTCTGTTTCGGTACCCTCTCCGGACCCGAAGGCGACAATGCGTGAACCCCCACTCATGGGCGGAATCTATCATCTTTTGCAGGATATTAAACCCGCCATTAACTTCGTCAGGCGTAAAAGCGTGATATGGCTTATGTAGATGGTGCCCTTGATGCAACACTGGCGGCGGCGGCTGGCGATGATGCCGAGCTGCTGAAAGAGCTGCGTGCTGCATTTCTGGAGAGCCTGGACCGGCAGGTTGACTTGCTGCGCCGCTCTCGCTGTGACGGCAACTGGAATGTTGCTGCCATGCGTCTGAAAGGGCTGGCGGCAAGCTTTCATGCCACTGATCTGATCACTTTGGCAGAAGAAGCGATTTCCTCCGCGCCCGGCGATCCGGTTGTCATTCGCCGCCTCGAAGCCTTCCTGAAGGATTTCAGCGCATAAAAGCGCCTGAACCGGCGCCGCTTGCTTGGCAGCGCTGACCCGTCGCCTTAGAAATGATCCCGAGAACGGGAGCATGCTGTGCGGGTTGCGCTGATTTCAGCCATTGAGATGGCAGATGCCGATGATGGGGCTGGCGTACCGATCGCCTTCACCCGCTATGGCGCGCATAATCTGGCTCGCCACCAGCTGGAACAGGCGCTGGATTTTGGCTGCGAGAAGATCGTGGCGCTGTGCCATGGCATGTCTCCCGACATTCTCGCGCTGCAACATGCAGCAGAGGCAGCCGGGGCCCGTTTTCATGCCATTACCGGAGCACGCCCGTTATCCGGGCTGGTCAGCGCGGCAGATGAAGTGCTGGTTCTGGCGGATGGCTTGCTGGCAGATGGCGATGCTTTGGCGGGCCTGCTGGGCGAGCGGCCGGGTGTGACGGTTCTGCCTGCGGCCAAGGCTGTACCGGCAGGTTTCGAACGCATTGACGGGGAACGGGCATGGGCAGGCGCGATGCTCCTGCGCGGCTCCATGGTGGAACGGCTGGCCGATTTGCCGCCCGATAGCGACCCTGCGTCAGCCTTGCTGAGGATCGGTTTGCAGGCCGGGACCAGAATGGTGCCTTTGCCGGATATCGAAGATAGTTCGAGCGACTGGATACTGGTGCGTGAACCGGCGCAGCTGGAAACCGCCAGTGAGCGAGCAATGCTTTCACGGCTCCGGCCCACGGGCTGGTTCGCGCCGTTTCGGGCGCTGGCAGACCGCTTTGCCGGTAAGACCTATTCAGTGCTGTTTTCAAAAGGAATTTCAGCAACGGCAATGGGTGCAGGGGGGCTGTTTCTTGCGTTCATATCGCTGCTTGCCGGATGGTTTGGCGGGGCAGGGGCAGGCTTTGCCATCCTTGCCCTTGCATCCATCACGATGATGATTGCGCAAGCGCTGGAGCGGCTTGAAGCACAAGATTCGGGCGTAACGCAGATGAGCCTGTTGGCGGATCTGGCAATTCTGGCGCTGCCGGTGCTGCCATGGCCGCCGACAGTATGGCAGGAGCCCCTCTTTGCCGGGATCATGGTGCTGGGCTGGCTGCATCTTGCGGCGCTGGCACCGGACAAGCGCTGGGCCACTGCTGCGGGCGACCGGGCGGCCTTGTGCATATTGCTGGCAAGTGCCGGTTTTGCGGGCTTCCTGCTCCCTGCCATGCAGATAATCGCTATCCTCGCAGCAGCACTGACTTTTTTTGTGCATTTCCGCGGTCGGATAACGGCAGTTTAACCATGTCCGGCTAAGGCATGGCTATGGTGACAACCGGCATGACCCAGAACCCAGAAATCCCCGTGGAATCGATCCTGCGTGACGAGCTCGCGCATGGTGATGTTGTGCTTGGCACAATTGGGCCGATTATGGGGCATTTGCTGGCCAATCACGACCATTCGCTGTTCAGCGATGAAATTGTGTCGCGTGTTCGTGGCATGATCACCGATGTTGCCCGGCAATTGCTGCTCGCCCTTGCAGAAGCAGGCGAGAATGCTGACCCGCGCGGATTTGCGCAGGAACATTCCGCAGCGCTCACCGAGCAGATGGCAGGTCATCCTCCATTCCTGTGCCATTGCCATGCTATGGCGCTGGAATGGCATCTGACGGAGCGGCTGGAGCGACGCGGTACGATTGATCGTGTTCTGTCGCCGCTGCTGCAATCGCTGATTGCTTCGGACGATACAGGCACGGCCAGCACCGCCATGTCTGCGCTTGCCGCACAGGCCCGTTTCACGCAGCAGCAACAGCGTATGGAACTGCCCATTCGCGAATTGCCCGGTGACTTGTTTCACCATGCCTTGCTCTCGCTGGCGGCCTTTGCCGGTCCCCAGGCCGAGCTTGTATGCCGCGATGCGCAGAAGGCCTTGCGCGAGCGCTATGATGAAAGCTCCAGTCGGCTGGGCTTGCTGACCCGGCTGGTGCTCGGGATGGGGAATGGTTCGCGGGCGGCGCTGTCCATCAATCATGCTGGTGTGGCCTTGTGGCTCACTGCCTTGTCCATGGCATCGCATCAGGATCGCGACCTGACTATCGTTTCGACCAATGATCGCCAGCTGGCGCGGCTCGCACTTGGTTTGCGCGCTGCCGGGTTGAAACCGGCAGAGGTTGAGGAACAGTTCGTCTATATCCATCCGCATGTCTCCTTGCCGGAAGGCTTCGACATGCTGCGCGCAGACCGCGCTGCTGAAATGCTGGATGCGTCCGGTTCGACCGGCTCTGGCTGGCAGGCAGGCTGATCGCATGACCCCCTTTACCGGCAGTTTTCTGGCCCGCGCCCGTACCGATGCGGATAATCGCTTTGTCGAGGTGGATGAGCCCCTTGCGGGTTTGCAATTGCGCTGCGGCGGGGAGATTCCTGGCCGGGTCGCCATTCCCGAATTGCTGGAAGTCGTGCGCAAA
Source organism: Sphingomonadaceae bacterium (assembly GCA_020446665.1). Classification (GTDB taxonomy): domain Bacteria; phylum Pseudomonadota; class Alphaproteobacteria; order Sphingomonadales; family Sphingomonadaceae; genus JACXVD01. The sequence goes on along the minus strand of JAGREF010000302.1, from coordinate 1,520 downwards.
TCGCGCGCTTATGGCCTGCGTCTTGCGCGCAAGATCAGAGCGCATGACGGGCAGGAAATCGTCACCGCCTGGGTTGAAGTAGAGCCGGCAGAAGATGAAGCGGGTGGATGCCAGATCGGTGTTTCCAACTGGCAGACTGCTGCCGCTCCGCAAGAGGCTGCCCCGCGGGTAGCCGAACGCCGGTTGCAGATTGACCAGACTCTGGCTGAGCTGAATGCCCGGCTGGATGCGCGGCAGAATGTGCTGGCGGTGGAATGCACGGCACCAGACCTTGCCAGCCTAGCCGATGAAATGCGCAAGGGCATCGGGCGTCCGTGGACAGCCTTCCTCGATCTGCCTGGCAGCACCCATGCTCAGCCGCTTCACTGGCGGCTGCTGGATGGAGCCAAATGCGCCATTGCCGGGTCCACGCGGGGCTGGCGCTCTGTACTGGTTCCTCATGGCCAGCCAGAGCCGGGCAGTAACGGCTTTGACCTCTATCTGATCGCCGACACACCGCTGCCGCAACAGGCACCGGAGCCGGTGAAGCCTGCTGCCAAAGCCAAGATCAAGGGCGGTGTGGCATCGCTGGGCCGCGATCTCTCGCCGGTTTTGCGCCAGCCCATTGCGCGGATCATTGCCAATGCGGAAACCATCCGTACCCGCATGGCCGGTCCGCTGTCAGACGAATATAGCGATTATGCTGCCGATATCGCCGCTGCTGGCCAGCATCTGCTCTCGCTGATCGAGGATCTGGCTGATCTGGAAGTGGTGGAAGCAGAGGACTTCACGACTGCCCCTGATCGCATTGATCTGGGCGATGTTGCGCGCCGCGCGGCGGGTATCCTTGGCGTTCGGGCGCAGGAAAAGAATGTCCGTCTGGTTGTGCCGCAAGTGGGGGACAGCGTTCCGGCCATTGCCGAATTCCGCCGTGTCTTGCAGGTGCTGCTCAATCTGATGGGCAATGCGATCAACTATTCGCCGTCCGGTTCGCAGGTCTGGATCCGGATGGAATCCGCCGGTGATCGTGCCCGCATTACCGTTGCCGATCAGGGGCAGGGCATGAGCGACGAGCAGCAGGCTGTGGTGTTCAACAAGTTTGAACGCCTCGGGCGCACTGGCGAAGGTGGCTCAGGGCTCGGCCTCTATATCTCACGCCGCCTTGCGCGTGCCATGGGCGGTGAACTGAGCGTGGAAAGTGCGCCGGGGCAAGGGGCTCGTTTCACGCTTGATCTGCCAGGAGCAGAAAACCCCCTAGCGTAATTTGCGGCCCAGCAGCAGTACCGCTGCGCCCGCCAGCGCGATGATGATCCCGTAGGTCACCCAATCGCGATTGGCGAGCATGAAGCTTTCTTCCGGCCACATGATGACCCCCGCGCCCTGCAAGGCGAAGAAGCTGCCTGCCACCAGCAGGAAAGCCCCCAAGATAGTGAGCAGAACGCGGAGAAAAGCCATCATTTGGTCCTTTAACGCTTGTCGACCGGCACGTAATCGCGCTGAGTCGGACCGGTATAGAGCTGACGCGGACGGCCGATCTTCTG
>JAGREF010000002.1 GCA_020446665.1 Sphingomonadaceae bacterium | reverse complement strand
ATCACAGCGGGGACACGGCCTTCGCGACGCAGTGCACGGGAGGCTCCCTTGCCAGCCCGTTCGCGCGTCTCGGCCGGCAGGGTCAGAGCGTCGCTCATATTCAAAGCCTTTCGAAATGCATTGTTTCACATGGTATTCCCGCCATGCCTCCAGGGATGACCATGGCAGGGAAGGGCGCGCCTATAACGGGGCAGCCGCGAAAAGCAAGGAAAAGGCGCTATTGCACCCGGATCGAAACAATCCCGCGATCCGCGAGTTCTTCCTGCACGCTGTCTTCACCTGCCAGATGTCCGGCACCCACAGCGACAAACACTACGCCGGGCTGGTCAAGCCGGTCATCAATCCATTGTGCCCAGGTCCGGTTACGCTGCAGCAGGAGCTGTTCCATCAGCACCGGATCGCCCATGCTGCCATTCATCAGTTCGGCGAGCCCATTGGCATCGCCCTCCACCCATTCGCCGACCATCTGGTCGATCATCGGCTTGATACCTTCAATCCCCTCGGCCACTTCCATCAGATAGCTGATCTGGCTTTCCAGCGGCAGTTCATCGAACAGCGTCAGCTGATATTCGATGCTTTCCAGCTCGCCACGCTTCATGCCGGCCGGCGCATTGGTAGCCAGCACTTTTTCAACCCCGGAATTGGGATCATAGCCTTGCTGCAACAGCGGCAGCATGGACAGCATCATGGCTGCATACCAGGGTTCGAACCGGTCGAAAGCGGCGGGTGGCAGATTGATGCTGGCCATCGCCTTTTCGTAACTGGCGCGCTGGTCCTCATTCAGCAAATCCCGCAAATTCTGGCCCGGCGGGAGGATCGCCTTGCTGGCCACCAATTGTTGCATCTGGCCGGGATTGGATTCGTCCAGCATGACTTCCGTAACCAGCATGTCGGACCCGGCAAAGGCTTCCGCAATGGTCCCCTTGTACCAGACCACATCCTTGGGCAGCGCGTGGATCGTGCCGAACAGGTAGATGGTCGTATCTTCATCCGCGACCTTCCACAGGGCCGGGCCTTCGCGGACGGGTTCTGCCGCAACCGCAACCGGAGCAGAGGCAACACCTGCCTCCTGAGCCTGCTGAGCGCAGGCAGGCAGCGTGAAGGCGAGGGCTGTCGCGCCAAGCAGGGCCGTAAGGCGGCGGGCAGAGAGTTTCATAGTCCAATCCTTCTTGAGCAGCATCAGGTAACGAATCGCCTTGCTGGATAAAGCAAACCTATTGCGCGGCAAGCGTTTCCGCAGTGTTGATGCGCTCCACAGTCAGGCCGCGTTCGGCCAACATGTCCTGCACTGAACCGCGTCCCCACAAATGACCAGCGCCCACCGCGACAAAGACCACGCCGGGTTGCTCCAGCCGCTTGTCCAGCCACACAGCCCAGGCGCGATTACGATTGGTCAGCATGACATCGCGAAAGGCCGGACCATGTTCTGCCACCATGAAATCTTCATCGGGAATCTGAACATCCTCTCCCCGAGCCCATTTATGCTCGTCAGCGAAGGGATCAGGTGTGGGGGGATCAGCTGCAGTTCCCTTTTTCGCACCGGGCGCGGCGTTATTATTCCCCGTATCCGACATGCCCCAGAAGCTATCGATGGACACACCATCCCAGCGGGTCAGTTCATCATCCAGCAAGGAAATGAAGGGGGCTTCATCCAGCGTAAGCAAATTCTGCGTCACGGTCCCGGAATCCTCGATGGAAAGAATGGGCCGTCCACTTTGCCTGAATTCCGCCTCCAGGATCGTTTCCACGCCCAGCTCTCCGGACGAACCCAGATCATCCATCTGCGCCATGCCCAGCATCATGAAGCTGAAAATGGGCGGCATGCGATCCACCATCTCGACCGGCATGTCCATAAATCCGATCAGCTTTTTCCATTTCGCGGCGGAGGCAGGTGACAGCCGGCTCGAAATGGGCTCCCGCTTGGTGATATCGCCGATCATGGCCTCCACCACAGTGTCAATCTGGCCATCCATCTCCTCGTCGCTCGTTTCCACCACCAGCACATCCGCGCTGGCGATCACCCGGTTGAGCGGGGCAGTGCGCCATTCCAGACCTGCCGGCAGGACGTGGAAGGTCCCGAACAGATAGATATGCGTATCGTCATCACGCAGCAGCCACAGGGCGGGGCTGGGCGCATAGTCCTGCACCACCGGGGCAGGAGATGCGGACTGCTGCGCCGGTGGTGCAGGATTATTATCCCCCGCACTTGCAGGCGTGGCAAAGGCAAGGCCGGCAATCAGCACGCCAGTGCACAGGCCGCGAATTGACTTGTTCATCATGCACCTGATTCTAGGCAATGTTTCTCCCAAGGCGAGCAAATTTTGCACCCGCGCCGTTGACGCATTTCCGGGCTTACGCCATGGGCGCTGCCCATGAGTGCTGCACCGCAAACAACCGCTATTACGCGCGACCCGTCAAAGTCCTTTCAGGACATGATCCTCGCGCTCCATGATTTCTGGAGCGCACAGGGCTGCCTGATCCTCCAGCCCTATGACATGCGCATGGGGGCGGGGACATTTCACCCGGCCACCACCTTGCGCGCGCTGGGGCCGGAGCCGTGGAATGCGGCCTTCGTCCAGCCCTGCCGCCGCCCGACTGACGGCCGCTATGGCGAGAACCCCAACCGGTTGCAGCATTATTACCAGTATCAGGTGATCCTGAAGCCAAGCCCGCCCGAGATTCAAGATCTCTATCTGCAAAGTCTGCAAGTGATCGGGATCGACCCGCTCAAGCACGATATCCGCTTTGTCGAGGATGACTGGGAAAGCCCCACGCTGG
>JAGREF010000301.1 GCA_020446665.1 Sphingomonadaceae bacterium | reverse complement strand
CCTGGCTGGCCAATACGCTGGGCGCCTATGGCGTAACGCTGGATGCGGGCGACATCATCCTGTCCGGCTCCATCGTCCCGCTGGAACCGGCGGCGAAGGGTGACCGGTTTGAAATGACGCTGCACGGGATCGGCAGCTGCACCGCCAATTTTGTTTGAAAGGAAGACCATGTCAAAAGTGAAGGCTGCCATCATCGGCTCGGGCAATATCGGTACCGATCTGATGATGAAGATGATCAAATATCCGCAGAATATGGAACTAGCGGCGGTGGTCGGCATTGATCCGGCCAGTGAAGGGCTGGCCATGGCGCGCGAACATGGCATCGCCACCACCCATGAGGGGATCGAAGGGCTGAAGCAGCTGCCTTGCTACAAGGATATCGGCATCGCCTTTGATGCAACCAGTGCCTATGCGCACGAACTGCATGACGAAGCCCTGCGGGCTGACGGCATTCGCGTGGTCGATCTGACGCCAGCCGCGATTGGGCCCTTTACAGTGCCGCCTGTCAATATGGAGGCCCATCTCGACGCGCCCAATGTCAATATGGTCACATGCGGCGGGCAGGCCACGATCCCGATGGTTGCGGCGGTCAGCCAGGTGGCGAAAGTGCATTATGCGGAAATCGTCGCTTCGGTATCTTCGCGCTCGGCCGGGCCGGGCACACGCGCCAATATTGATGAATTCACCCGCACCACCGCCCGCGCCATCGAAGCAGTAGGTGGCGCGACGCGGGGCAAGGCGATCATCGTCCTCAACCCAGCTGAGCCGCCGATGATCATGCGCGATACTGTGTTCACTCTTTCCGAAGGGGCAGATGAAGATGCCATCCGCGCTTCTGTGGAGGCGATGGTGGCCAGGGTGCAGGCCTATGTCCCCGGCTACCGGCTGAAGCAGCAGGTCCAGTTTGAACGCTTTGGCGATAACAACCCGCTGAAAATTCCGGGCCAAGGCGAATTTACCGGGATCAAGACCATGATCCTGCTCGAAGTAGAGGGGGCAGGGGACTATCTGCCCAGCTATTCCGGCAATCTCGACATCATGACCGCTGCGGCCAAGGCCACTGGCGAACTGATCGCGGAAAGGATTGCGGCATGAGCACCTTCAACGTCGAAGCGGGCGACAAGCTCTATATTCAGGACGTGACCCTGCGTGACGGGATGCATGCCATTCGTCACATGTATGGCATCGACCACGTGCGCGATATTGCCGCTGCACTGGATCGGGCCGGGGTGGACGCCATCGAGGTTGCCCATGGCGATGGCCTGTCAGGCATGAGCTTCAACTATGGCTTTGGCGCGCATACCGATTGGGAATGGCTGGAGGCGGTGGCCGATGTGCTGACCAAGACCGTCCTGACCACGCTGATCCTGCCCGGTGTCGGTACAGTGGAGGAACTGCGCCGCGCCTATGACATAGGCGTGCGCTCCGTGCGTGTGGCGACCCATTGCACAGAAGCTGACGTCAGCAAGCAGCATATCGGCATTGCCCGCGATCTGGGGATGGATGTCTCCGGCTTTCTGATGATGAGCCACATGATCGACGCAGAGGCTCTGGCGCAGCAGGCGTTGCTGATGGAAAGCTATGGCGCGCAATGCGTCTATGTCACTGACAGTGGTGGCGCGCTCGATATGGATGGGGTGCAGGCGCGGCTGCGCGCCTATGACAAGGTGCTGAAGCCGGAAACACAGCGCGGCATTCACGCGCATCACAATCTATCGCTGGGGGTGGCCAATTCGATTGTGGCGGCGCAGGAAGGCGCGGTGCGGATTGACGCATCACTGGCTGGCATGGGCGCCGGGGCAGGCAATGCACCGCTGGAAGTGTTCATCGCTGCGGCAGACCGCAAGGGTTGGAACCATGGCTGCGATGTGATGGCGCTGATGGATGCGGCAGAGGACCTTGTCCGTCCGCTGCAGGATCGCCCGGTGCGGGTGGACCGTGAAACGCTCAGCCTGGGTTATGCCGGGGTCTATTCCAGCTTCCTGCGCCATGCGGAAAAGGCAGCGGAGGATTATGGCCTCGATACACGCGCCATTCTGGTCGAGCTGGGCCGTCGCAAGATGGTGGGCGGGCAGGAAGACATGATTGTCGATGTCGCGCTCGATATGCTGAAAGCACAGGAAGGCTGAGGCCATGGCCGAAATCTCGCTGCATCGCCCCTATCCGGCCAGCGAGGTTGCCAGCTGGGATTTTGAAACCGATGTGGCGGTCATCGGCTTTGGCGCGGCCGGGGCCAGCGCTGCCATAGAAGCGGCCAGTGCAGGCGCGCAGGTGATGCTGTTTGAACGCAATTCGGGCAGCGGTGGGGCATCGGGCCTATCGGGCGGGGAAATCTACCTTGGCGGCAATGGCGGTACGGATGCCCAGCGCGCTGCTGGCTTTGAAGACAGCACAGAGGATTTTGAAGCCTATCTCAAGGCTGCCGGTGGCCCCTGCGCCAATGATACGAAATGTGCGCTTTATGCACGTGAAGCGCTGAACCATTATGCATGGCTGAAAGCGCAGGGCGTGCCCTATCGCGGCA
>JAGREF010000017.1 GCA_020446665.1 Sphingomonadaceae bacterium | reverse complement strand
CCGCCAGCGCGGACAAGATCCGCGCCAATGCCGAAATCGCAGATCTGTCGCTCGCCATGGGCTGCGGGACACGTAAGGATTGCGATTCGGAAAACCTGCGCTACGACCGTATCATCATAATGACCGATGCCGATGTGGACGGGGCGCATATTGCCACGCTGCTGATGACCTTTTTCTTTCAGGAAATGGCTGAGATCGTGCGCAAGGGGCATCTCTTCCTCGCACAGCCGCCGCTCTATCGCCTGACTGCCGGGAAAGAGAGCCGCTATGCCCGCGACGATGCACATCGCGCAGAGCTGGAATCAACCATCTTCAAGGGCAAGAAGGTGGAAGTCGGGCGCTTCAAAGGCCTCGGCGAAATGAACCCGCAGCAATTGCGCGAAACCACCATGAGCCCCGACAGCCGCAGTTTGGTGCGGATCACCCTGCCCCCGGAATTCGAACAGAGGGCCATGGTGAAGGAACTGGTAGAACAGCTGATGGGCCGCAATCCGGAACATCGTTTCAACTTCATCCAGAACCGCGCGGGTGAAGTTGACCGTGATATGATCGACGCTTAGCCGCCTTTGAAGTTTGTCCCGACTTCGGAAATCATCAGACAGGTCTTGGAAATCTGATCGCCGCGGGGGTCATCAGCTGCCAGCCATTCGCCGATAATTTTTGAGCGTGTCCGGAATTCCGGAGTCAGCTCATCGGTTGTCTTGCCGGAAAGCTTCGTTGCGGAAGAGAGGAAAGCAGCCCCCAGGCGGGTCATTTGCTGCTTCAGCTCCTTGTCCTCGTCGGACAGGCTTGAAGCCAGCACGATGTAGAGCGAGACACAATCAACCATTGCGTCCGCGACTATAACGCCCTTTTCCATTGGTGTTGTCTGAGCCTGTGCCGGTGCGATGGCCGAAACGATCAACGCTGATGAGGCAAGAATTTCTCGGAACATGGTGCTTACTCCAGGAATTCAGAGACAAAAACGGCGGCTGCAACGATCCGTTGAGCCGCCGCATTTGCGCAAGAATGTCAGGCCGATCAGCCCTGCGTGTAGTTCTTGCCGATCTTCAACACATAGGCGCAGGTCTTGGTCAGCTTGCGCGCCTTGGCCTGATCGTTCGAAACCCAGCCGGAAATCTTCGTGACGCGCGGGCTGATGACAGTGCTCAGATCGCTGAGATCATTGCCGGACATTTCCTGAGCGCTGGTGAGGAAGGATGCGCCCATCTTGATGGAATCTTGCTTGCCCGCTTCGTCCTTGGCATTGTTGGCGAAAAGAATTTGCAGCGCGGCGCAATCCAGCATCATGTCATACATGGCAGGATCATAATCATTGCTCTGCGCCTGCAGCGGAGCCGCGGTCATAGAAGCAGCGGCCAACAGGAATGCAGCAGTGGAAGCCAGTTTTTTCATTTTGGGTGTCCCCTTCTAGAGTTCTGGACCGCCCCGGAAAGAACCGGCCCCATTTATGCGAAACATTGCGTTGAACGGGTTGATCGCGCGTCCCGCTCGTGTTTTCAAGTGACAAAGCCTGTCATGCCCCAAGATCGGGCAAGTTTGCAATATGCCAACAGGCGAATGGATAGGAGCTGAATAGTGCCGAAATCCTTGTTGAATCTAGCCTTCGGCGCAGCAGTGGCCGCTGCGTTGCATTGTGTAACGCCCTCCGCGCTGGCGCAGGAGGTCAATAGCGAAGCGGATGATCTCGCGGAAGATACGTCTCAGGCGCAATTGCTGACCACCCGCCTCAATGATGTCATCACTGTTCTTGTGGGCGATGTGGAGGCACAGGCAGTGTTTGCCCCGTCCTTTCTTGCGGCTGTAACACCTGAACAGCTGGCCGGGCTAATTCAACAGCTGGAACAGCAATTCGGCAAGCTTGAAGGTGTGGAGAGCGTAACGCCGACGGGGCCCTATTCCGCCAATATTGCCCTGCGTTTCGAAAATGCCATTGGGCGCGGGACGATGCATCTGGCACCGGATGGTGAGCATCTTGTGGTCGGTCTGTTGTTGAGTGATTTTGAAACGCTGAACGACACGCCGGAAGCTATCGAGGCGGAGCTGGAGAGCCTGCCGGGCATGGTCAGCGTCCTCTACACACCGCTGGATGGATGGGCTGATCCGGTCATTGCGCTCAACCCGGACAAGCAGATGGCGATCGGGTCCACCTTCAAGCTTTATGTGCTGTCTGCCCTTGCCCGGCGCGTTGCGGAGGGTCGCAATGGCTGGGATCAGGGCGTCCGCCTGTCCGTCAGATCGCTTCCCAGCGGGCGAATGCAGAACTGGCCGGAACAAACACCCGTCACCGTTGCGACGCTTGCCATCATGATGATTTCCATCAGCGACAATACTGCAACGGATCAGCTGATCGATCTGATCGGGCGCGATACGGTTGAGCGGGAAGTTCTGGCCAGTGGCCATTCACAGCCAGACCGCATGCTGCCCTTTCTGACCACGCTGGAGCTGTTTGCACTAAAAGGCGATGAAGCGCGCGGCGGGCTGTATGCCATGGCCAATGAAGAGCAGCAGCAAGACATGCTGGCGGATCTCGGCCGGGAGACCGGCGGCGATGCAGCCAATATCATCCCACCCACCTTTGCCAGGCCACATGCAATCGACACGCTGGAATGGTTCGCCAGCGCACAGGATGTTCGCGGCATTCTGGAACGGATCAAAGCACTGGACGAGCCGATTGCGCGAAAAATCCTCGCTGTAAATCCATCCGTGCCGGGGCCGATGCGAGACAAGTGGGCCTATATCGGCTTCAAGGGCGGATCGGAGCCGGGTGTGCTCAATCTCAGCTGGCTGCTGCAGGACGATACTGGCGAATGGCATGTGCTGGTCATGAGCTGGAACAACCCGGAAGAGGATGTCGACAAGCAGAAGTTTGAATTGCTGGGTTTGCGGATCATGGGACTGGCGCGGCGGTGATCCCACCTTGCGCTTGAGCGCCATGATCCCTAACCCGAGCTGGAAACAGTTGCACAGGACTACCTATGACCAAGCGTTTTGAAGGCACCAGCAATTATATCGCGACGGATGATCTGAAAGTGGCCGTTGATGCAGCCGTCACTCTGCGTCGTCCGCTGCTGGTGAAAGGTGAGCCGGGCACCGGCAAGACCGTGCTGGCGCATGAAATTTCCAAAGCGCTGAATGCCCCGCTGATCGAATGGAATGTGAAGAGCACGACCAAGGCACAGCAGGGCCTCTATGAATACGACGCTGTGGCGCGGCTGCGCGATGGCCAGCTGGGCGAAGAGCGGGTTCACGACATCCGCAATTACATCAAGA
>JAGREF010000300.1 GCA_020446665.1 Sphingomonadaceae bacterium | reverse complement strand
GGAATTTGTCCACGCCGCCTAGATCGCTCCGCCGGTCAGGCGCTGGCAGATCATGTCGAGCTGGTCGAGCGTGCGATAGCGGATGGTTACCGCGCCCGATCGGGGATCAGCGTCGGCATTGATTCGCACCGCCATGCCGAGAAATTCCTCCAGATGATTCTGGACGGCTGCGATATCGGCATCCTGCGCCGCCTCGCCCGGCGCGCGCGCGGTACGCCGTCCTTTGTCCTTGCCTTCCCCGCCCGGTTTTCGCGCCTGCCTTTCCATGTCGCGCACCGACCAGCCGCGCGCCACGGCCTCGCGGGCCAGCACTTCGGCACCTTCATGGCCAACCAGCGCGCGGGCATGCCCCATTGAGAGCTGGCCTGTCTCGACCAGTTCCAGCACCCCTTCGGGCAAGCTCAGCAAACGCTGGAAATTGGCGACATGACTGCGCGACTTGTCAACGATTTCCGCGATTTCCGCCTGAGTCAGCCCTTCAACCTGAGCCAGGCGGTGGTAGGCGCGCGCCTCCTCGATCGGGTTGAGATCTTCGCGCTGGATATTCTCGATCAGAGCCAGCGCCAGCACGTCCCGCTCTGCCAGGTCGCGGACAAGGGCCGGGATTTCATGCAGCCGCGCCTTCTGTGCAGCGCGCCAGCGCCGTTCGCCCGCGACGAGCTGATATTGCCCACTCCCCTGACGACGGACGATGACTGGCTGAATGACCCCGCGCGCGGCGATGGAAGCGGCCAGCTCTTCCAGCGCCGCCTCGTCGAAATGGCGCCGGGGCTGATCTGGGTGCGGCACGATTGCCGAAACAGGCAGCATGGCCAGACCGTCAGGCGCGGAGCCAGCGCCATCTGCAAGCGCCTCATCACCCGTAGTCCGTTCCGCTGCCGGTCCCGGATTATGTCGCACCAGCGGCTCTTCCCGCTTCACCTCGCCCAACAGCGCGCCCAGTCCCCGCCCAAGTCGCTTAGGCGCGGATTTGGCGAGCTGCCCGGCCTTGGCTGGATCAGTCAATTCGCTCATGCAGCTTTCCTTCTTTCAGGCAAACGCCCGATCAATTCGCGGGCGAGCGCCATATAGGCACGGCTGCCGGAACAGGCGTGATCATAAACCAGTGCGGGCAGGCCGTGGCTGGGCGCCTCGGACAGGCGCACATTGCGGGGAATGACCGCTTCGAACACCAGCGAGCCCAGGCAGTCGCGCACATCGTCCGCGACCTGGTCTGTCAGCCGGTTGCGCCGGTCGAACATGGTCAAGGCCACGCCGATGATGCCAAGATCGGGGTTGAACCGCTGCTGCACGCGCTCCACCGTCTGCAACAACTGACTCAGGCCCTCCAGAGCGAAAAACTCGCACTGCAGCGGCACCAGCAACGTGTCGGCAGCTGCCAGCGCGTTAAGTGTAAGCAGGCCCAGCGATGGCGGACAATCAATGAAGCAGATGTCGTAGCTCGATTGACCTGCCAATGCGCTGCGCAGACGGCCGCTGCGGTCCTCCACGGAGACAAGTTCCACTTCTGCCCCGGTCAGATCCTGTGTTGCGGTGACCACATCCAGTCCCGGGATCGCGCTGGGCACGGCACACTGGGCGAGCGGCGCCTGATCGACCAGCAGATCGTAGCTGGTCCGATGACGATCAGCCGAGTGAATGCCGATACCGGTTGACGCATTGCCCTGCGGATCGAGGTCGATCAGCAACGTTTTCCAGCCGGTTGCCGCCATCGCTGTCGCAATATTGATCGCGGTGGTGGTCTTGCCCACACCGCCCTTCTGATTCGCAATCGCTACGCAGATCATGGTGTCACCTCGCCTTGGCGGTTGCAGTTCTGGCCGGATCGCTCACCAGAATGCCCGATTCCGGATCAGTCAGCGACTGTTTCACGTGAAACATCTTCCGGCGACTCACCGGAAGCTCTTCCAATTCTTGCTTGGCCGAACGCCCTTTGGGCAACAGCCAGATCGTGTCGCTTGTGGAAAAGCGTGCGGACAGGCTGAGAAGCCGTGGCAAGGGCGCAAACGCGCGTCCCGAAATGACACTGGCAGAAAAGGAAGGAATCTGTTCCAGTCGCGCGCCCAGCACAACGCATCGCTGCAGATCGAGCGCTTCAGTCACGCTCTGCAGCCATTCAACCCGCCGCCTGCGGGATTCGACCAGCCGAACATCGCGATCAGGCTGCATCATGGCGATCACCAGGCCCGGAAAGCCTGCACCGGTGCCAAGGTCAAGCCATGGCCCTGTTTCACGTGGAACCAGCAACAACAACTGCGCGCTGTCGGCAATGTGGCGGCGCCAGAGTTCCGGGACGGTCGCGCGCGCGATGAGGTTCTGCCGCTCGTTTTCCGCGGCAAGCAACGCACAGAAGCGTTCCAGCCGCTCCATCGCCGCACCGTCGCACAGACCGGCGACAAAGGCGCGCGCTTCGGTCTCGTCCGCAATCATGCCGCAGCCAGCCTGCGCCGAGCATGCACCAGCAGCGCCGCCAGTGCCGCCGGCGTGATGCCGGGCACACGACCCGCAGCAGCAAGGCTCGACGGGCGTGCGGCCTCCAGCCGCTCAACCATTTCACGAGACAGGCCGGGGACGGCGGCAAAGGGAAAATCATCGTCCAGCGCCACCTCTTCGCTGGCTCGCAAGTCGCGCAGTTCCGCGTCCTGCCGCGCGAGGTAAGGCGCGTAAGCCGCATCCTCGGCCAGTTCGGCCGCAAGCGCCCCGCCCCAATCTAGCTCTGCCGGCAACCACGGCGCCAGCACATCAAGACCGATCCCGCCGTAACGCAACCATTCGCTCAAAGCCTGGCGGGGAACATCCCGGCGCACCGGCAGGCCGACATCTGCCAGTTCCGCACCGGCGACCGGGCGTTCGAGCGCGCATTCAAGCCCTCCACGCTGCTCTTCCCGGTTCTGGAACCATTCCGCACGCTCCTCCCCTAGACAAGAGGCTGCCAGCGCCAGTGGCGTAAGCCGCGATGTCGCATTGTTGGCGCGCAAGCGCAGACGATATTCGGCCCGCGCGGTCAGCATGCGATAGGGCTCACTGACGCCATGCAGCGTCAGATCGTCAATCATCACCGCCATATAGCTGTTGGCGCGATCCAGCGGGGCAGGCGCTCGACCCAGCACCGTCGCAGCCGCATGCATCCCCGCAATCAGGCCCTGGGCCGCCGCCTCCTCATAGCCGGTCGTCCCGTTGATCTGCCCGGCGCAGTAAAGTCCCGGCATTGCGCGCAGCTCCAGCGTCGGGCGCAGGGCACGCGGGTCGATATGATCATATTCAACGGCATAGCCCGCAACGTCCATTTCCACCTGCTCCAGCCCGTCCATTGACCGCAGCATGGCGAGCTGGACATCAGCGGGCAATGAGGTGCTGATCCCGTTGGGATAGACCAGATGCGTGTCCAGCCCTTCAGGTTCGAGAAAGATCTGGTGTCCATCCCGATCGGCGAAACGGTGAATCTTGTCTTCGATGGACGGGCAATAACGCGGACCGCGCGCGTCAATCGCGCCGGTGAACAAGGGTGAACGATGCAGGTTTGCCCGTATGATGTCATGGCTGCGCGGATTGGTGCGAGTGATCGCACAGAACAACTGCGGATTCACGCGTTTCTCACTGAGCGCGGACATGCACCAGGGCTCCACGTCGGATGGCTGCTCTTCCAGCCGGGCCCAGTGGATCGTGCGACCATCAAGGCGCGGCGGAGTTCCCGTCTTGAGGCGAGCCATGGGCAGTTCTGCCGCGCGCAGCTGCTGCGCAAGCTGCTGGGCCGACGCTTCACCAATACGTCCGCCGGTGATCCGCTCCTCGCCACGAAACAGCGTGCCACCGAGGAAAGTGCCTGTACACAGGATCACCGCACCGGCATGCAATTCGGTGCCATCGGCCAGAACCAGCCCGCTCACTCGCTCACCCTGCAGGATCAACCGGGCAGCCTCGCCCTCAATCAGATCGAGCCCCGGCTGCGCATGCAACATGCGCTGGATCGCCCGCTTGAACAGAGTGCGGTCAGCCTGCACACGCGGACCCCAGACTGCGCTGCCCTTCGAGCGGTTGAGCATCCGGTAGTGAATTGCGGCGGCGTCCGCAGCGCGACCGATCAGCCCGTCAAACGCATCGACTTCACGAACAAGGTGGCCCTTACCCAAACCGCCGATCGCCGGGTTGCAGCTCATCGCTCCGATGGTCGCAAGATCGAAGCTCACCAACCCGGTGCGGGCGCCCATGCGCGCGGCGACGGCGGCAGCCTCGCAACCGGCGTGCCCGCCACCTACAACCAGGATATCGAAGCGATTCATGCGCGGCCCTTACCCGCGC
>JAGREF010000299.1:1420-2506 GCA_020446665.1 Sphingomonadaceae bacterium | reverse complement strand
GGCGCATGGTCTCGATCAGCACGCCGAGCTGCAGTTCGCCGCGCCCGGCGACTTCGAAGCTGTCCTTGTCCGCGCTTTCAGTGATGCGGATGGCGACATTGGTTTCCGCCTCGCGATAGAGCCGGTCGCGGATCATGCGGCTGGTGACCTTGTCACCCTCGCGGCCTGCCAGCGGGCTGTCATTCACGGCAAAGCGCATGGCCAGCGTCGGCGGATCAATCGGCTGTGCGGCGATGGGCTCGCGCACGGCAGGATCGGCGATGGTGTTGGACACAGTGGCCTTTTCCAGCCCGGCCAGCGCAATGATATCGCCTGCCTGCGCGCTTTCCACCGGCACACGCTCCAGCCCGCGGAAGCTCAGCAGCTTGGTCGCGCGGCCTGCTTCCACCACATTGCCGTTGCCGTCGATGGCGTGGATGGGATCATTGAGCTTGAGCGTGCCCGACTGAACGCGCCCGGTCAGAACGCGGCCCATGAAATTGTCACGGTCGAGCAGCGTGGCAAGGAAGGAGAAGGGGCCAGATGTTTCAAGGTTCGGTGCCGGGATATGATCGCGGATCAGATTGAACATCGGCGTCAGATCGCCTTCGCGGGCGTTTTCGTCTTCGCTGGCATAGCCATTGCGGCCCGAGGCATAGAGATGCGGGAAATCGAGCTGTTCATCACTTGCGTCGAGCGAGGCGAACAGATCGAACACTTCGTCCAGCACTTCCTGCGGGCGGCCATCGGGCCGGTCGATCTTGTTGACGACCACAATCGGGCGCAGGCCCAGCGCCAGCGCCTTGCCGGTGACGAACTTGGTCTGCGGCATGGCGCCTTCCGCGCTGTCCACCAGCAGGATCACGCCATCGACCATGCTCAGGATACGTTCCACTTCGGCGCCGAAATCGGCGTGGCCGGGCGTATCGACGATATTGATGCGCAGGCCTTCCCATTCGATGCTGGTCGGCTTGGCGAGAATGGTGATTCCGCGTTCCTTTTCCAGATCGTTGGAATCCATCGCGCGCTCTTCAATGCGCTGGTTATCGCGGAATGTGCCGGACTGGCGGAAAAGCTGGTCCACAAGCGTGGTCTTGCCGTGGTCGA
>JAGREF010000299.1:0-1335 GCA_020446665.1 Sphingomonadaceae bacterium | reverse complement strand
CCGCGAACTGGCGCGCCCCTATACGTTGACCGCCGTAGCGGCAAGGGACAATCGCCCCGTTGCAGTTGTGACTAATTCGCCACAGGAGCGGTTTAGCGCCGGAAAACAGGTATTTTCGCTATTGCTATTGCCCCGCTGCGGCCTATTCATAGGCGCAGGGAAAAGCGGTTAAGTCGTCACGGGGGATGTGATGGCACCGCCTTGATCGAGAGAGGTACCTTCATGAAGAGCATTTCGCCTGCCCGTTTCGGCACGCTGCTGGCCGGTTCGGCCCTTATCGCCCTCACTACCCCGACTATCGCCCTGGCTCAGGACGCTGCAGAGGAAGACAGCAGTGCAGGCCCGGCGACCGGCGATGTGATCATCGTTACCGCAACCAAGCGCGAACAGACGCTGCAGGAAACCCCGGTTGCCGTGTCGGTGACCACCGCTGCCCAGCTTGAACAATCGCAGGTCCGCGACCTGCTCGACCTGCAGACGCTGACTCCCTCGCTGCGTGTCAGCCAGTTGCAGAACTCGTCCAACACCACTTTCATCATTCGCGGCTTCGGCAATGGCGACAACAATGTCGGCATCGAACCGTCTGTGGGCGTGTTCATTGACGGTGTGTTCCGCTCCCGCTCGGCCGGCCAGATTGGTGACATGTCCAATGTCCAGCGCGTCGAAGTGCTGCGTGGCCCGCAATCAACGCTGTTTGGCAAGAACGCTTCGGCCGGTGTGATCTCCATTGTCACGCGCGAGCCGCAGTTCGAGTTCGGTGGCTCGGCCGAAATCAGCTACGGCAATCGCAATGCCTTTGTGATGAAAGGCGATGTGACTGGCCCGATCAGCGAGACCTTGGCCTACTCCATTGATGCCAATTACAATGTTCGTGATGGCTATGCCCAGATCGTCAACCTGAATACTGATGTGTCTGATCGTAAGCGCTGGGGTACGCGCGGCCAGTTGCTGTTCGAACCGACCGCTGACCTGAAAGTTCGCCTGATCGCGGATTATTCGAAAATCAACGAAAAGTGCTGCACCGTGGCCAATCTGGTTGCGGGCCCGACTGTTCCGGCCCTGTTCGCAGTGGGCGGTGCGGTCGATCCGCAAAATCCGTTCAGCTATGATATTTATCTGAACAAGGTCCCGATCAACAAGATCAAGAGCTACGGCTTCTCTGGCCAGATTGATTACGAAACCGGGCCTTTCGCCTTGACTTCAATCACGGCATGGCGCCAGCTCGACAGCTTCTTTGACCAGGATGTCGATTTCACCAGCGCCGATATCGTGTCGGAAGTGCGTGACCAGACGCTGAAGACTTTCACTCAGGAATTCCGGGTTGCTTCGGACTTT
>JAGREF010000298.1 GCA_020446665.1 Sphingomonadaceae bacterium | reverse complement strand
GTGTTGCTGCGGGCTTTTGTGGCGGAACTGGAGCGGCGCGGGAGCACCAGTTCCTCCTATTTGCGTGCCGGTGCAGCGATGGTCAGCAGCATGAGCGACGTCCCGCCCGACCTGTTCCCGCGCTTTGTGTCCCAGTTGCAGCTGGATGGCGACTATCGCGGGGCAGACGGGATTGGCTGGGCGCAGGTCATCACGCCCGGAGAAGTGCCTGAATTCGAACGCCGGGGTCGGGCGATGGGGTGGAGGGATTTCGCCGTGAATCCAGCCCCGAAATCGGGCACGAAGCGGCTGGTTCCTGTCACTTTCCTGCAGCCCGACACTGTCCGCAACCGCCGGGCCATGGGCTATGACATGTATTCGCAGCCGACCCGCCGCGAAGCGATGGACGAGGCCGAACGCAGCGCGCGCCCGACAGCCACGGGCAAGGTCGTGCTGGTGCAGGAAGGGGGCGTCGACGCACCCGGATTCCTGATCTACATGCCGGTTTATCGGGGGGCAGGGCAGGATCGACGACTGCGCGGTTTCATCTACAGCCCATTCAACGCGCAGGACTTTCTCGAATCTGCGCTGGAGCTGGAAAATCGCGGCGAAATGGGGGTGCGGCTCTATGATCGTGCCGCCTCGCCGGAGAGTTTGCTAGCCCAGCTTGCCCCTTCAACCGCCACCGGCATCACCGTGACTGAGCAAGTTCTGGTGGCGAATCGCCCTATGCTGCTGGTGCTCGAATCCGCTCAAGGACCGACCTTGTCCCGCCTGTCGCTTGCAACGCTGATGTTTGGCCTGCTGGTAGCGACCTTGCTGCTGGTGCTGGCCCGTATCCTGACTGCGCAAGCCCAAGAATCCGAAGCCTTGTTGCAATGGCATGAGGAACAGAGCTCGATCCGGGATTCGCTGACGCGGGAGCTTAACCACCGGGTCAAGAATACGCTGGCCAATGTGCTCTCCATCATCGCGCTGACCCGCCGCAGGGCAGAGACCATTGATGAATTTGCAGAAGGGCTGGATGGCCGCATTCGCGCCTTGTCGGCCACGCATGACCTGCTCACGCAATCGGAATGGGGCGCGACCCCGATCCGCGCAGTGATCGAAGCAGAGATGGCACCCTATGCACTGGGCAGCAGCAAGGTGCTGCATATTGCCGGGCCGCATGTGGAACTGGCTCCCAGCGATGCGCTGTCGCTGGGGCTGGCGGTGCACGAACTGGCGACCAACGCCGCCAAATATGGTGCGCTCAGCCAGCCCGGCGGGGCAGTGCGGGTTGATTGGGTTCTGCAGGATCCCGGCCATGCGCGGTTGCGCTGGCGCGAGGAAGGTGGCCCGCCCGTGGAGTCAGAGCGAAAGCGCGGTTTTGGCACGGAATTGCTTGAGCGGATCGTGGCCCACCAGCTCGGCAGCCCGGTAGAGCTGGAATTTGCGCCAGAGGGGGTTCGCTGCTCGATGATAGTCCCTGTGCGCGAAGCACGCGCCTTCGCAATCCGTGCGACGAAACCCGAACCTAGAGCACTTTCCGACCAATCACGGTGACCCAGATTGGTCGGAAAGTGCTCTAACTAAGCGGCTGGCTCGATCCAAAGAACAGTGCCTGCCCGATGGCGGCACGCACGGTCGCTTCCCGGAAAGGTTTGGTAACGAGGTAAGTCGGCTCCGGCCTGTCACCGGTCAGCAGACGTTCCGGATAGGCGGTGATGAAGATCACCGGCACTTCGGTTAGCGCCAGAATATCATCCACCGCGTCGAGCCCGGAAGAGCCATCAGCCAGCTGGATATCGGCCAGCACCAGCCCCGGCATCCGCTCAGCCACGACCTGTTGCGCCTGTGTGCGGGTGGCGGCGGTGCCGCAGATTTCATGCCCAAGCCCCCTGACAAGGTCTTCCAGCTGCATGGAAATGAGCGGCTCGTCTTCGATAATCAGGACCGAGGTGGAGGCAGCGCGGTCAATTTCACTCACCGCTTCGCGCACCAGCGCTTCCACCTTCTCGGCCGATATGTCCATGATTTCGGCCACTTGTGGGGTGGAGAAATCCTCCAGCGTGGAAAGCAACAGCGCCTGCCGGCTGAGCGGAGTGACGGACGCCAGCCGTTCCTGCGCGGCCAGTTCGTGCATTCCGCTGCTTTCGCCTGGCATGGCTGTATCCGTGTAGGCGCTCGACCAGATCTTGTTGAATGCGCGATAGAGCGCGGTGCGTCCGCTCGCCAGCGCAGCCTTCAGCTCCGGATCGGCGAGGACTGCTTCCAATGTGGCTCGGACGAAATTGTCCCCGGTAGCCTGCGAGCCAGTCAGCGCGCGGGCATAGCGGCGCAGGTAAGGCAGGTTAGCAGCGACTTGTTCACTCAGCGACATAGGATCCCTTCCCGGTCAATGCGCCCATCAAACGCCCTGCCAGTCGGATAGTTCCGCCAACAGGTTGCGATCGAGAAATTTTGCCAGTCGCAATTTTTTTTGCATTTTTCGGGGAACCAAGCCGATGACAAGTCATTTTAGCCATATCACCGCCGAGACCTCCCCCTCCCGTCCAAGCGGCTGGTGATACGATCCCG
>JAGREF010000297.1 GCA_020446665.1 Sphingomonadaceae bacterium | reverse complement strand
AATAGGTCTGCGGGAAATTGCCCCAAAGTTCGCCGGTCTCGAAATCGAGATCTTCGCTCAGCAGGCCGGATTCTGTCATGTGGCTGAGCATGGCTTCGAACAAGGTCCGCGCTTCAGCGGCGCGGCCAACCAGCACCAGGGCTTCAATCAGCCAGAATGTGCAGACATTGAAGGCTGTTTCCGGCAAACCAAAATCATCTTCCGAGGCATAGCGCAGCATATGCTCACCCCGGCGCAATTCCTTTTCCACCGCAGCAAAGGTGGACAGGAAACGCGGATCGTCAGGCTTGAGGAACCGCAATTCGACCATTTGCAGCAGACTGGCATCGAGGTAATCGCTTTCAAAGCTGGCCCCGTAATGCCCGCCTTCACCACCATTCTCGACCCAGGCTTCCTGCTGGACCCGCCGGTGAATGGCATCAGCCCGTTCGCGCCATAGCGCGGCACGATCATCCTTGCCGATATGCGCCGCGACATTGGCCAGTCGATCACAGGCGGCCCAGCTCATCACCGCGGAATAGGTATGGACTTCCTGCCGGGTGCGGAATTCCCACAGGCCGGCGTCGGGCTGGTCGTGCATTTTCCATGCGGTCTCGCCGACCTGTTCGAGATTTTCGAAATCCCGTTCATCCGCCATCCGCAACAGGCGGTGATCGAGGAAGCCCTGCGCTGTTGGAAGCACGATCTGGCCATAGGCATCATGTTGGACTTGCAAATATGCCGCATTGCCGCGCCGTACCGGGCCCATCCCACGATAGCCAGCGAGATAGGCTGCCGTGGTCTCGTCCAGCTCGCTTTCACCCATGACCGAATAGAGAGGTTGGACTTGCCCGCCCTTCGCAGCATCCACGATATTGCGCAGATAGCCGAGATATTTCTCCAGCACATCCAGCGCGCCAAGCCGGTTGAGTGCCTGCACCGTGTAATAGGAATCTCGGATCCAGCAGTAGCGATAATCCCAGTTACGCTCCGAATTGGCGGCTTCAGGGATGGACGTGGTCAGCGCGGCGACAATCGCCCCTGTTTCCTCATGCTGGCACAATTTGAGCGTGATGGCGCAACGGATGACCTCGTCTTGCCATTCGAACGGTGTCGCCAGCCCGCGGACCCAAAGCTGCCAATATTGCCGCGTGCTTTGCTCCATCCGGCGAATTTCCTCGCGCAGATTGCCCGTAAAGGGCTCGTCCGGGCCGAGGAAAAAATGCGTGTCTTGCTCGATCCGGAAGCTACGCCCTTCCTGGATATAGCCCACCGGCGCATCGGTGGAGAGGCGCAACGCCTGCGGCCCGACGAGATAGCGGATATGGTTCGTGCCATTGGTCGTCTCTGCCAGGCCTGTCCCATAGTTCTTCATGGGGCGCAGCACGACCTTGACCCGCGGATTGCCGGAAATGGGCCGCACGATCCGGGCGAAGGCTACCGGGCGATACATCCGGCCCGACCGTTCGAAACGCGGGCAGAAATCGAGCACTTCCAACGCGCTGCCGTCACTGGCCTCCAGCGTCGTAAGCAGGATCGGCGTGTTGCGGATATATTCCTGCTTTGCGCTTACCTGCCCCTCCAGCTCGAACCGCCAGACCCCGGCATCCTGTTGGTCGCCGTTGAGCAAGGCGCAGAAGACCGGATCACCATCCACACGCGGCACACAGCCCCAGACGATTGCCCCTTGCTGGTCGATCAGGCCGCTGACCTGACAATTACCGACAGGCCAGAGTTCAAGGGATGCTTGCTGTGTCAAAAATCTAGCTCCAGCCAGGAATGGACGGCGGAAATGTCAGCCAGGTGGAATTGGGCATTGTCACTCACCCGCTCTCCCACCGCGATGCCGAAGCCGCCAAATTCGCTGGCAGCACGGAACCCGTCTTCATCTGTCACATCATCGCCAATGAAGATCGGGCGGGCCCCGATGAACGGTTCAGCCGCCATGAAGGTAGCCACAGCGCCTGCCTTGCCATCACCACGCGGCACCAGTTCGACGACGCATTTGCCCGCCTTGGTGGCAAGGCCATATTGCTCCGCCAGCAGACCAGCAAAGCGCGAAACCGCCCGCTCGAACTGCAAATTATCCCGATAATGCAAGGCCGCCCCGTGCGGCTTGCGCTCCAACAGCAGGCCGTGGCGCTGCGCAAATTCGGTGAGGTCGCGCATGACAAATTGAGTCAATGGCTCCGGTTCATCACCAATCACCGATCCATCGGCAGAGACACGCATATCCCCATGAGAGCCTGCGCGTGCCATCCCGGATAAATCGAGGTGCTGACCAAGGTCATCCAGCGAACGCCCGCTGACGATGGCAAGGCGCCCGTCCAGCCGGGCAGACAATGACCGCAAGGAACCGCACATGCCCGCAGGTACTTTGATCGCGTCAGGCCGGGGCGCTATGTCCACCAGTGTTCCATCGAAATCGAGGAACAGGGCGACCTCCTTCTCTTCGCATAGCGATGCAAGGCTGGGAGGTGGTGCGAGGATGGTCGGATGCGACATCAGGGCAAAGCATAGTCATCACAGGCCGGAGGTAAATGACCAATTTGCCGCAGCGCAGCATTCTGGACAGGGTTGCTTGACACATGGGCGCAAGACCTCTCGATGAGCAGACCCTGAAACAAGAGGTTGTGGCGATGCATTGCTGGCGGGAAATTGATGGCCTGCGCGCCGTCGCGGTCCTGCCTGTGGTGCTGTTCCATACCGGCTATGTGACTTTCTCCGGCGGCTTTGTCGGTGTGGACATCCTCTTTGTCATTTCCAGCTACCTGATCACGGATATCCTGCTGGAAGACGTGGCACAGGATCGCTTCTCCCTGTTGCGCTTTTATGAACGCCGGATCCGCAGGATCTTGCCAGCATTACTGACTGTGACAGCCGCAGCAATGGCGCTCGGCTGGTGGCGCATGACACCAGACGAATTTGCCGATCTATCCCGCAGCGCGCTTGCCGTGCTGGGCTTTGTTTCCAACATCTATTTCTGGTCACAGGCCGGCTATTTCGACGCGCCGAACGAGTTGCGCCCCCTGTTGCACACATGGAGCCTGGGCATCGAAGGACAGTTTTAGCTGTTCTTCCCGATCCTGCTCGCCGCCCTATGGCGCTATGCCCGCCATGCGATAATTCCTGCACTTTGCATTCTTGCCTTGGCAAGCTTCGCGGCAGCCCGGCATTGCTTTTCAATGTCAGGCAAATTCGAGAAATATTATTCCGATTATGGCCACTACTCGCTGGCCGGAGCCCGCTTTTTCGCGAAACGCATGGATGATATTGGCTGGCTCGCGCCACTCAGGCTCGACCAATGGAGAGGCGAAAAAGACTAGGGACCTGACCCTAAGCCGCAGCCCTAACCCTTGCCCTTGGTCTTGGTCTTTCCATCTTGCGCATTGGTGACAATGAAGTCGATGATTTGCCCGGCAATATCCTTGCCCGTGGCATTTTCGATCCCTTCAAGGCCGGGGGAGCTGTTTACTTCCATAATCACCGGACCATGATTGCTGCGCAGCATGTCCACCCCGCACACATTCAGCCCCGTTCGCTTGGCCGCACTGACAGCGGTAGCCCGTTCTGCCGGTGTAATTTTGGCCAGCTTGGCACTGCCGCCGCGATGGAGGTTACTACGGAAGTCATCCGCCGCACCGGTTCGCTGCATCGCCGCCACAACCTTGCCGCCGATCACCAGCGCGCGAATATCGGTCCCGCCCGCTTCCTTGATGAATTCCTGCACCAGAATGTTCACATTGGCCCCGCGAAACGCCTCGATCACAGATTTGGCGCTGCTCATCGTTTCCGCAAGCACCACGCCGATGCCCTGCGTGC
>JAGREF010000296.1 GCA_020446665.1 Sphingomonadaceae bacterium | reverse complement strand
GCGGGCATAGCCTTCAGCGGCATGGGCAGCGCCACCTTCCTGGCGAACAAGGATGTGGCGGATGCGCTGGTCTTCGAACAACTCGTCATAGATTGGCAGCACAGCCCCGCCGGGATAGCCGAACACGAATTCGACCCCCTGCTTGACCAGACTTTCAACCAATATGGCGGCGCCGCTGCGTTCCTCGGCCACTGCAAATTCCTTCTTCAACTTGCCGGAAAAAACCGACCCGGCACGAATGGTTCGTACCGGGTCGCCTCTCCATTATCTCGGTGCCGGAAGCAACCCGGCGGTTGGAGGCGGTTAGTCGGTCATTATATAACCTGTCAACCCTTAATGGTGTAATAAAGTTGCGAAATAATGCTCAATATCACATTTTTCTGACTCATTGCGCGGCCACTCATCCGGCGGTTGACGGCGGAACCAGGTATATTGGCGCTTGGCATAATTGCGGGTGGCCTGTTGCCCCGCAGCGATCATGGCCTCACGCGATGTTTCACCAGTCAGCCACAAGACGATCTCCGGCACCCCGATGGCGCGCATGACGGGCAGGGCGGGGTCCAGCTGGCGGGCGAGCAAGGCCCGGACTTCTTCAATCGCTCCGGCTTCGAGCATCAAGGCGAAACGCCGGTCACAACGCTCATACAGCCATTCGCGCGGCGGGAGCAGGATCAGGGGATGGAGCACAATCTCATCGCCAATCCCGCCTTCCTTGCGCGTCTGCCAACAGGAAAGCGTCTGCCCGGTTGAGCGAACGACTTCCAGCGCGCGGCAGGTCCGCGCCATATCAGCGGGGGCGAGGCGGATGGCAGCGTCGGGATCTTCCGCCTCCAGAGCAGCCCGCGCCAGCGACTGCGGCATAGCCCTTACTTCAGCCCGGATCGCGGGATCAATTTCAGGGACCGGCGCGATCCCGTCCAGCAAGGTCCGCAGATAGAGGCCGGTTCCACCCACAAGCACAGGCACTGCGCCTTCACTATGCAGCTGAGCGATCTCCCGCTTCGCCGCTGCCGCCCAATCCGCCGCAGAGCATGCGCTTGCCCCGTCCCACGCACCGAACAGGCGATGTTCAATCCCGCGCATCTCGTCCGGCGAGGGGCGCGCGCTCAGCACGGACAGATCGGCATAGACCTGCGCGCTGTCCGCATTCAGCACGACCGCCCGCCGGCCCTGCTTTTCCAGAGCAAGTGCGAGATCAACGGCACAATCGCTCTTGCCGCTGGCGGTCGGCCCTGCAATGAGCGCGACCTCATTCAATCTTGGAGTTTCCCCAGTGCTCATAGCCCGGCTGATAGCAGAGAAGGCCAGCCTTGAAAGTCGGCTCGATGCCGCAATCGCCGGATTGGAAGGCGAGGGCATGGCTGTCGCGCAGGCGCAAATGCTCAACGCGGGCCGAGATCTGCTGCAAATTTCCCTGACTGACGGTGATCCGCAGCGGCTTCGTGCGGTGCTGGATGCGCATTTCTGCCCGTCAGACATGCTGGTGACTGACCATGAGCCGCGTGTGCCGCAGCTTTTCGTGTCGGACATGGATTCGACCATGATCGGGCAGGAATGCATTGACGAACTGGCCGATTATGCCGGGCTGAAGGACAAGATCGCTGACATCACCGAACGCGCCATGCAGGGCGAGCTGGATTTCGAATCCGCACTGCGCGAACGTGTCGGCTTGCTCCGGGGCCTTGAAGAAGGGGCAATCAACCAGTGCCTGGCCGAACGCATCCGCCCGATGGAGGGTGCCCGAACACTCGTCGCGACGCTGCGCAAACATGGCTGCAAGACTGTGCTGGTGACTGGCGGGTTCCATCATTTTGCGGACCCGGTGGCAGAAATGCTCGGTTTCGAACGCGTGGTCGGCAATCGTCTGGAAGTGGCCGATGGCATGCTGACGGGCGGATTGGTGGGGGCCATCACGGATAGTTCCGTGAAGCAGAAAGTGCTTGAAGAAGAAGCCGCATTGCTGGGCGAGGGGATCGCATCGCTGGCGACCGGTGACGGGGCGAATGACATTCCCATGTTGCAGGTCGCGACATATGGCATCGCCTATCGCGCAAAGCCCAAGGCCCGTTCTGCTGCGAATGGCTCTGTCGATCTGGGTGACCTTACCTCTGTCCTGCAGCTGCTCGGCATCGCTCAAAGCGAATGGGTTGCCGGATAGGCTTGGCGCGTTAACCACCTTCCGCTATGCTTACATCATTGTCAGCAGTTAGTTGGAAGCCATGAGCGACGCATCACCCCCTGAACTGGCCAGCCCGGTCGCAATGACTGCGCCCGATGGCATGCTGGTGTTCCACCCGGATCGCGAACGTCTGAAGCTGCGCCCGTTCAAGGCGTGGCACCATTTCCGCGAGCTGCTGAAAGACAAGGAAAACACCGAAGAGGTGTTCAAGATTTTCGAAGCCCTGCCTTCGCGCGATCTGGACGAGCGTTCACGCCGCTTTGTGCTGAGCGCAGCGGGGCAGCGCATTCGCGAGTGCGAACCTTATCTGCCTGTCCTTCTCGACGATCATGACGCCTTGCGCAGGCTGCCAGAAGGGAGCGTGGCGCACGCCTATCTGCACTTCATGGAAAGCCAGGGGCTGACGGCGGTCGGACTGGTGGAAGAATATGACAAGTTTCAGGCGGACCGGCCGAAATATGGCGATCTGTTTGACTGGTATATCAACCGCTATCGCGACACGCATGATCTGCTGCATGTGCTGACCGGCTACAGCCGCGATGCG
This sequence comes from Sphingomonadaceae bacterium, assembly GCA_020446665.1. Taxonomy (GTDB): domain Bacteria; phylum Pseudomonadota; class Alphaproteobacteria; order Sphingomonadales; family Sphingomonadaceae; genus JACXVD01. The sequence goes on along the minus strand of JAGREF010000296.1, from coordinate 3,147 downwards.
CTGGGCGAGCAATGCGTGCTGGCTTTCAGCCATGGCCAGAATGGCGGGCTGGGTAATCTCTTCATCGCCTATGCCGGGGCGCTGCACATGAAGAAGAATTTTGCCGAAGGAGCGCCGGTCATCGCTGCCGTGCGCGAAGGGCAGAAGCTGGGCAAGGCCTGTCCGCGCGTTGCGGAGATGTCGATCCGCGATTTGCTTGCACGGCCGCTGGAGGAAGCGCGCCACAGCCTGAACATTCAGCCGCCGAAGCTTTACCAGCAATGCCATGAGCAATGGCGGGCGAAGGGCATTGATCCCTTCGACTTGCTCGCCCCGCGCAAGGAACTGGCAGCGGCCTGATCCTCAAAGCCAGCTGGTAATCTGCTCCAGCGGCTTTTTGTGCAAGGCATGGTCGGGCACGGTCGCACCTGCGGCCGGGTGCCCCACGACTATGATCATCAACGGCTTTTCCCATTCCGGCCTGCCGCAAATCTGGCGCAGAAAGCCCATCGGGCTGGGCGTGTGGGTCAGCGTGGCCAGACCAGCCTCATGCAAGGTGGCAATCAGCATTCCGCAAGCAATGCCGACGCTTTCATTCACGTAGTAATTCTGCGCCTGCCCGTCTTCGGCAATCCCGCCCTTGCGCTGGGCAAAGCAGACGATCAGCCAGGGCGCGGTCTCAAGAAATGGCTTCTGATCATCCGTGCCGAGTGGTGCCAGCGCGCCAAGCCATTCCGTGCCAGCCTTTGGCGCATCGCCATCGGCGCCGTAAAAACGGCGCTCTTCCGCTTCGGCCGCTTCGCGGATTGCGCGCTTTTTCTCTGGAGAGCCGATCACGGCAAAATGCCAGGGCTGGTGGTTCGCACCATTGGGCGCAGTACCGGCGGCACAGATCGCCGCTTCGATTATCGCCCGTGGTACCGGCGTTGCAGCAAAGGCGCGGCAGGATCGGCGTGTGCGCAGCGTTTCAAGGGCGGCCTGCGCACGGGCAATGCGCTCATCGTCTGAAAGCTCTGGCAAGCGGGGGTAGGGGTGCTGGATCTCGGCCATGGGAAAGACCCTAGCTATCGCATCATGAACCAGCAATCCACGCTGTCAGTGGCCAGATGCAACAGGCAACCCAGCGCGATTGCGCGCACCCACCATTTCGGAACCAGCAGCAGCGCGGCATAGGCCAGCGCGGCCCAGATCGTATGCAGCGGATGGAAGCCGATGCTGCACCGACCGGGATCGAATATCGGATCGGCGAGCAAATGGTCGAGGTCGATCAGGATGGTCGCGGCCAAGACCGCCCCGGCGCGCAACCACTTGTCGCGCCAGATCAGCCATGCGAGCAGAAAGGGCGCAAACGCATGGCCGAAGACATGCAGTGCGACCTGCAATATCAGCTTTCCATCCAGTCGCGGAAGAAGCTGTCATGCGCCTCGCGAATATCTGACAGGCTCACGCCCAGCAGGCTGTCGCCCGTCACCTTGCCGAGGCGGCGGACCCCGCTGGAGGCCGTATCTGCATCGCGCGTGCCCTTGGCCAGCTGTGCCTGGAAGGCTTCGACATCGGGAACGGTGAAGATGTAGCGCCCCTGATCCTCGCCAAACCACCATGCGGCAGGCTTGTAAGCCGGGTTCGCGATTACCTCGGCACCCATGCCGCCTGCCATGGCCATTTCAGCCAGAGCCACGGCAATGCCGCCGTCAGAGACATCATGCACCGCATTGACCAGACCAAGTTCGATCAGCTCGCGGATGAATTCACCCGAATTGCGCTCCAGCGTCAGATCGACATGCGGCGGGCGGCCATCTTCGCGGCCATGCACTTCGCGCAGCCACAGCGAACGGCCCAGATGGCTGCGTTCCGGATTGGGCGTCGCCCATTCCTCTGCGCCCATCAGGTAGATCGTGTCGCCTTCCTGCTTGAAACCGGGCGTCATCATCGTGGTGTAATCATCGATGATACCGACACCGCCAATGGCCGGCGTCGGCAGGATCGCCGAGCCGCCGCCGGTGGCCTTGCTCTCATTATAGAGGCTGACATTGCCGCTCACGATCGGGAAATCCAGCCGACGGCAGGCGATCCCCATGCCTTCCAGCGCATGCACGAACTGGCTCATGATTTCAGGGCGCTGCGGATTGGCGAAATTGAGGCAATTGGTCACGGCAAGCGGACGGGCGCCAACCGCGCAGAGATTGCGATAGGCCTCGGCAATGGCCTGCTTCCCGCCTTCATAGGGGTCGGCATAGACATAGCGCGGGGTGCAATCGGTGGTGATCGCCAGTGCTTTCTTGGTCCCATGCACGCGCACCACGCCCGCATCGCCGCCGGTCTGGATCGTGTCACCCATCACCTGGCTGTCATATTGCTCGGAAATCCAGCGACGGCTGGCGAGATCGGGGCAGGCCATCAGCTTGAGCAAATCCGCCCCGATGTCATCGCTGTCCGGCACATCATCCATCCGCTTGATGCCGGCCCAGGCCTTGTATTCCTCTTGCGAGAGGTAAGGCCGGTCATATTCCGGCGCATCGGCGGCAAGCGGGCCGAGCGGAATTTCGCACACGACTTCGCCGTTGAATTCCAGCACCATGTGCCGCGTGTCGGTCACTTCACCGATGACTGCGAAATCGAGTTCCCATTTGTGGAAGATGGCAGCCGCCATTTCTTCCTTGCCGGGCTTCAAGACCATGAGCATCCGCTCCTGGCTCTCGCTCAGCATCATTTCATAAGGGGTCATGCCCTCTTCGCGGCAAGGGACCTTGTTCATGTCCAGCCGGATGCCCGCCTTGCCATTGGTGGCCATTTCCACGCTGGAGCTGGTCAGGCCGGCGGCACCCATATCCTGAATCGCAACGATCGCATCGGTCGCCATCAGTTCGAGGCACGCTTCGATCAGCAGCTTTTCCGTGAACGGGTCGCCCACCTGCACGGTCGGGCGCTTTGCCTCTGCATCTTCGCCGAAATCGGCGCTGGCCATGGTTGCGCCATGGATCCCGTCGCGTCCGGTTTTGGATCCGACATAGACAATCGGATTGCCCACGCCGGTGGCAGCGGAATAGAAGATCTTGTCCGCATCGGCGACGCCCACCGTCATCGCGTTGACGAGGATATTTCCGTCATAGGCCGGGTGGAAATTGGTTTCGCCGCACACTGTCGGCACGCCGACACAATTGCCGTAGC
>JAGREF010000295.1 GCA_020446665.1 Sphingomonadaceae bacterium | reverse complement strand
AGATCCGCTGCGCCGCGCAGTTCATCAACGCGCTGTTCGATGCGCCGCGCGAATTCTGGTTCCCCGCGCTGGTGGTGGTGGATGAAGCGCAGATGTTTGCCCCTTCGGTGGCGGGCGAGATTGGCGAGGATACGCGCCGCCTCACTCTGTCGGCCATGACCAATCTGATGTGCCGCGGGCGCAAGCGCGGGCTGGCAGGGATCGTCGCCACGCAGCGTCTGGCAAAGCTGGCCAAGAATGTCGCGGCGGAAGCCTCCAACTTTCTGATGGGGCGGACTTTCCTCGATATCGACATGCAGCGCGCGGCCGATCTGCTGGGGATGGAACGGCGGCAGGCAGAGCGCATCCGCGATCTGGAGCGCGGCCATTTCCTCGCGCTCGGTCCCGCGATCAGCCGCCGCCCGGTGGCGGTGAAGATCGGTCCTGTGCAGACCGGGCACAAGGTCCGCGCAGAGGGGCTGATGCCGTTGCCGCAGGCGCCCAGCGGCGGGATGGAAGCGCTGCTGACCGATAGCCTCGCCGCCGATGTGCAGGCCGCTTCGCCGCCGCCACCGCCGCCGCCAGCGCCGCGCCCGGCTGATCTGGTGCCCGCTCCGGCCCCGGCCAGAGCGGTGTCGTCCCCTGCTTCGGAAGGCTCGTCGCAAGCCGCCACTTCAGGCGCGCGGGAGGAAGCCATGGCCACGATCCTTTCCGCCATGGCGCAGGAAGAGGGGATCACCTTCCAGTCTGCCAGCCAGCTCTATCAGGCGTTCCTGATGCGCTGCCGGAGCGAGCGTATTGGCGGCGTGCCGATGGACATGAATGTCTTCCGCCGCCGCTTTGCCATTGCCAGCGCCGGGCTGGAGCGGCTGGACGATCCAACCCGCGCCCGCGTGCTGGCCCTAGGCGAACAGGTCGATGAGGATGTCCTCGCGCCCTATCTAGCCATTGCCGCAGCCTGCGCCGAAGGAAAGTCTGTACCTGACGACGAGGAACTGGCGCGCGTCTATGGCACCAGCTCCCCCGGCCGCATCCGCCGCCTGCTCGACCATCTGGAGAAAATGGGCCTGATCGTGGTGCGCGAAGAATTCGGCGGCGGCCGCAGCCTGCTGGTGCCGGGGCTGGAGAATATCCCGGCAGAATAGAGCGCGTGGGCGGTTCTGGCGCGAATTAGCGTTTGGTTTGCGGGATGTTGTTGCGTGCCTGCTGTGGGGGGGATGTCATGCAGAGCTACCCCCTCCAAACCAAAACCCCGTCACCCCGGGCTTGACCCGGGGTCCCGCTTCCCTTGAAGTCCCACGATGGATCGCAAGCGCAAGGGTCGTTGGGTGTAGATCATGGCCAACCGCTATTCGTATGGCCATCTTTGTTCGTGTGACGCAGATTTGCTCGTTGGAGAAAGCCTTGCGCCGGAAGAAAAGCGGGACCCCGGATCATCCAGAGCCTGTCGAAGGGCCGGGGTGACGGGTGAGGAGGTGCTGGCTGGAGTGAATGTCAGCTATCAGTGCTCGGGTAGTTCATGCGCTTGGGCACGAATTGGGATGGAAAGAGGACGACCGAGTGGTTAGCTGTCAACAATGATTCAACAAAGTGTGTTTCTGGTCTATTGCGAGCTTCTTTCGGACAGCGCCCCTCTTCGTAAGGAAGGCTATGCTGGTGCATTTGTGACTTGCATCATCGCAACAGAAGATATCGTTGAAGCAGTACAGTCCGCAAAGAAGATGCTAGCAGAAGACGGTTATTCGATTGCAGATATCGACAAGGTAGTTCGGTTTGAACCTGAGGAGTGGGAACACGATACAGAGATTTGTTCCATAGTGTCTGACGTCCTTGCTGATCGAGAACCTCGCTACTCTGACTTCGCCGTTTGGGGGCATTGAGCAAACGTCCGCAACGAGAGTCGTCTCCGGAAAGTCAGCTTTCGTCATCAGAACGCAACCAAGCCCCTCATCGAACGCCACCAACACGCCCACATGCCCTTGCCCGACAACCGCCCGCCAAGTTTTTTGACGCAGGACATTGTCAGCGCGCTTGGGCAGCCTACCTATATAGCTAACACACCTGCGTTCTGGGGCCGCGGCTCAGAAAAATGCGGGGGAGGGCTTGTGTTGCAAAATTGCAACACCATATCGCATCGGTAGGACAGTGAGGCTATTCCCATGAATCTCGAAAAATTCACCGATCGCGCCAAGGGGTTTCTCCAGAGCGCACAGACCATTGCCATTCGCATGAACCATCAGCGGATTGGCAGCGAACATATTCTGAAGGCGCTGCTGGAAGACAATGAAGGCATGGCCTCCGGCCTGATCACGCGCGCCGGCGGCAATCCCCGGATCGCCGTGGATGAAGTGGACGCCGCGCTGGCGAAGATCCCGGCGGTCAGCGGGGGCGGGGCGCAGCAGACGCCGGGGCTCGACAATGATGCCGTGCGCTTGCTCGACAGTGCCGAGCAGGTGGCGAAGAAGGCGGGCGACAGCTTCGTGCCGGT
>JAGREF010000294.1 GCA_020446665.1 Sphingomonadaceae bacterium | reverse complement strand
GCACCGATATCCGCAACTGGATGGGCGGCTGGGGTGCATGGGCGGCAGAGCGTGTGCTCTATCTGTTTGGCCTGTCCGGCGTGCTGATCCTGCCTTTGCTCTATGTCTTTGCGCGCAAGATGTGGCGCGATGTTGAAGAGGAAGACCGCGATACGGAAACCCGCTGGTGGCGCCCGCTGGGTATGTTGCTGCTGGCCATGGCGCTGCTTTCCGCCGTACTCTCGCTGACCTTTAACGGGCCGGACTGGTCCTTCCCCGCGTCACCGGGCGGGATCACCGGCCTGCTCGGCGTCAGCGCGATCGAAGCGATTGCCGCCCGCCTGCCAGAGGGGAGCGATAGCTGGGCGACCTTTGGCTTGGCGCTTGCCTCGCTCGCCGGGGGCGTGGTGCTGGTCACGCGGGTCTTCGCGATTGACTGGGCTTCGCTGCTCACCCTGCCGCTGTTCCTGCGCCGTGCGCCTAGCCTGCCCGACATGGATGTGCCCTTCATCCCCAAGCGGGAGAAGAAAGCGAAGCCCGCCATTATCGAAGACGAGCCCGCCGCCGCGCTGGATGCACCCGTGGCCGACCCGCCGCGTCGCGGGCCGGAAATCACCGATCCCTCTGCTCCACCGAAAAAAGCAGCCAAGGCGAAACAGCGCGACATGTTCGCCGATTTCGAACTGCCCAGCCTCGACCTGCTGGAGGAAGCACCGGCAGATAACGGGCCCAAGCTCGATAAGCTGGCGCTGGAACGCAATGCCCGCCTGCTCGAAACCGTGCTCGACGATTTCAATGTGAAGGGCGAGATTACCGCTGTGCGCACCGGCCCTGTGGTGACCATGTATGAGCTGGAACCCGCACCGGGGATCAAGGCCAGCCGCGTGGTCGGCCTTGCTGAAGACATTGCCCGCAATATGAGCGCGATCAGCGCGCGCGTTTCCCCCATTCCGGGGCGCACGGTGATGGGGATCGAATTGCCCAATGCGCATCGCCAGATGGTCTCGTTCAAGGAACTGGCCGCCTGCGCCGCCTTTGCCGATGCCAAGGGCAATCTGCCGATCATTCTGGGCAAGGATATTGCCGGCGAACCGGTGGTGGCAGACCTTGCCGCAATGCCGCATCTGCTGGTCGCGGGTACGACCGGCTCGGGTAAGTCAGTCGGGCTGAACGCGATCTTGCTGTCCTTGCTCTATCGCTTCACGCCCGAAGAATGCCGCCTGATCCTGATCGACCCCAAGGTGCTCGAACTCAAGATCTATGACGATATCCCCCATCTCCTCAGCCCGGTGGTGACAGAGCCGCATAAATCGGTGCGCGCATTGAAATGGGCGGTGGAGGAGATGGAGCGCCGCTATCGCATGATGAGCAGCATCGGCGCGCGCAACATCAACAGCTTCAACGAACGGGTGAAGGCCGCAATTGCGAAAGGCAAGCCGCTCGGCCGCCGGGTGCAGACCGGGTTTGACCCGGAAACGGGCGAGGAATTGTTCGAGGAAGAACAGCTCGATTATGCCGTGCTGCCGCAGATCGTGCTGATTGTGGACGAGCTGGCCGATCTCATGGTCACTGTCGGCAAGGAGATCGAGGTTCTGATCCAGCGCCTCAGCCAGAAGAGCCGCGCCGCCGGTATCCACCTGATCATGGCGACACAGCGCCCCAGCGTCGATGTCATCACCGGCGTGATCAAGGCGAACCTGCCCACCCGCATCAGCTTCCATGTCACCAGCCGGATCGACAGCCGCACGATTCTGGGCGAGCAGGGCAGTGAACAGCTGCTGGGCAAGGGCGACATGCTCTACGTCCCCGGCGGTAAGCAGATCACGCGCATCCACGGCCCCTTCGTTTCGGACGACGAAGTGCGGGCGGTCGCCGACCATTGGAAAGGGCAGGGACGCCCCGACTATGTCG
>JAGREF010000293.1 GCA_020446665.1 Sphingomonadaceae bacterium | reverse complement strand
CGCAGAACAGCTTCATGCCGCCGCCCGTGCCAGTCGATTCGATCAGCGGGCTCTTCATGCCCGGGTTCGAACGAGCGAGCGATTCCGCAACTGCCTTGGCAAAGGGATAGACGGTCGAAGAACCGACAGCGCGCACGGAATCGCGCGAACCGGCACCCGGTGCGTCGCCGCAGGCAGACAGGGCAAGAGCGGAGATGGCAGCAAAGGCAACAGTTTTGGTAAGACGCATTGTATTCTTCCCTTGTTGGCGGGTTGTGAGCCCCCGCTAGGCATCAAGTGTGACAGGAAGGTGACAAACAGGGCAAAGCTGTCTGTCACCTTCCTCAAAGATCAGAAATCGACCTGCGCACGCACGCCGACCGCATTGACAGAGTAGGACGTCTTGCCGCCCGCAGCCGGGAAAACGGCATTGTCGTAGGACTGCTTGCCATAATTGAACAGCAGACGGGTATAGTCCGTGGGCGTCCATACCAGCGACAGCTGATAGCCATTTTGCGTTCCGCCCACGATCCCGGCATCGGTCAGGTCGAGATAGTCATAGCGGGCATTGACTTGCACCGCACCGAAGCCGCCCTCACCCACCGGGTTCTTCGGCTTGACGCGATCAAATGTGCCGTGCTTGTAACCTCGCTTGTCACCGCCGGTCAGGAAAACACCTGCTTCGACATAGCCGCCAAAGAAGGTCGGATCTGCCAGCATCATCGGGCGCTTGACCTTCTGCCAATAGCCTTCGGCAGCCACGTGGAACGGCCCCTTGATCGCCGCACCTTCAAGACCAAAGCCCAGTTCGCTGTCTGCACTGAAGCTACCGGTGTTGATGAAGCGCTCACTGGTGAAGTGTACCAGCGGACGCTGGCGATAGCGAACGGTCGTGGCGGCATCGTTCAGGTCAGTATAGTGGACCGATCCACCCAAGTGCAGCTGGGTATCGCCAATTTTGGGCATGAACACCACGCGGCCATCCGCGCTCCAGCTCTTGCTCGGCAGGTCAGCCATATTGTCGGTGAACAAGCCCCCCTGGATCAGGAAGGCTTTCTTGCTGTATTCCGCTGAAACACCCACACGACGTTCAAAGCCAAAGGCATCGGTGAAAGCAGCACGTTCAATGAAAGACGTGAAGCGGCTGGAGCTCAGTTCTTCGAGCGACTGGAAATTGTTGTGCTGGCCTGCAGAAACCGACAGCGCGCCATCCTTGTAGGTCAGGATCGCGTCAGTAACGTCCACTTCGCCACCGGCGAAATCGACTTCGAACTTGTAGCCAAAGCCGCCGGGAATATCGCCTTCCACGCCCAGGCGAGCGCGGCGGGCCTCGCTGCCGAAGCCTTCATTGCGACCGGTTGAATTGGGTGCATTGACCAAGCCGAAATCATAATTGAGGCGACCGCGCGGCTTGAAAGTGAAGCCTCCCTCACCCTTGAACTTGGGCGCGCCTTTCCATTCGACATTGGTGCCCGATTCAGCGGCAGCACTGGCAACCTTGGTCGCTTCACTCGCCGCTGTATTTGCCTGCGTGGCCGCAGCGGTCGCTGCGTCGGCCTTGGCTTCCGCCTGGGCAAGCTCACCCTCCAGGGTTTCAACCCGCTGGTTGAGATATTCGACCTGCCCACGCAATTCGCGGATCTCGGCCAGCACCGCTGCCATATCGGCATCCTGCGCCGCAGCAGGAACAGACCAGCCGCAGGCTGCGGCGACGGCAAAAGCGGAAATCGTAGTTATGTTACGCACGGGAGACCCCCTTGTGACCTTTTTTCGTCAAACTCGTGACGCCCGTATGTTTGGTTTGCGACAGCTTTGTTACAGTCGGGACTCTATCCACAGCCTATTCGGAATTGATTTCCGCCGCGCCGTCCCCAATTTGGCTCCATGACAGCAACACACCTGGCTAAACGCGCGGTAATCCGCCTTTCCCCAACTCATAGCGCAGAGGATGTGCGGGCCTTCCTGCAAGGGCTCGTGACCAATGACGTATCAGGCAAGCTGCCCGTATGGGCCGGGCTGCTTTCAGCCCAGGGCAAGGCGATGTTCGATTTCCTGGTCTGGGATGGCGGCGATTCGGGAGAAGTATTGCTCGATTGCGAAGCAGACCTTGCGGACGATCTGGTGAAGCGTCTTTCGCTCTATCGCCTGCGCCGCAAGATCGCGATTGAGCGCGATGACAGGCTGACCGTGCATTGGAGCAGGGAACCGGCCGAGGGCCGCATCGCTGACCCGCGGCTGCCTGAATTGGGCTATCGCTGGCTGGCCAGTGCAGACACCGCAGCTGAACCAGCCGATGGACTGTGGCTGGCCCATCGCCTCGCCTGCGGGGTGACGGAAGGCCATGCGGAGCTGGGCGATATTTTGTGGCTGGAAACCAATGCGGTTGAACTGAACGGCGTCAGTTTCACCAAAGGTTGCTATATCGGGCAGGAAAACACCGCCCGGATGAACTGGCGGCAAAAGGTCAATCGGCGGCTTGTCGTCGTGCCTCTCGATCAGTCAGATGAGAAGCGCCGCAAATATACCTATGCTGATCTGGGCCTCGCGGTGGATCATTTGCGGGTAGAAGATATTGCCCATCCCCCCGGCTGGTTGCCACTCTCAGCAGACGACGATTAGTCGCAGCATTCCGGCGGAAGCTCACCCATTTGTGCAAGAGAACCGGTTAGCAGCTTGACCGCTTCCTCGCGCGCTGTGTCGCGTTTCAGCCCCAGCGATGCCGCCAGCGGCGCCCCCATCAGCGCATCCCCCAATGCCATCAGAACCAGCGTCAGCGTGGTCTGGTGCATTTGTTTGATATCTGCATCACTGCCGCATTCTTCCGGGTGCAACTCGTCAACCAGCGCATGGATCGTCTCGATAATCGGATCGAGCGCATCTTCATTGCCGGATGCCAGCATCCAGCTCGCCAGCGCCCCGCCCCCTTCCTTGTCGAATGCATCAAACGTCAGATCAACCACTTCGCGTGGATTGCCGATGCCTGCGCGGCTTGCCCGCACTGCCTCGGCAATGGTTTCGCAAACTGTTTGTGCCAGATAACGGGCAAGAGCTTTTTGCAGGCCGGAGGCTGAACCGAAATGATGCAGCAAATTGGCATGAGTACGCCCGATCCGTGCCGCCACAGCCTTCAGCGTGACCGATTGCGGCCCTGTTTCGATCAGCAAGGTCCGCGCAGCCTCCAACGCGGTGTTACGCGATTCTTCCGGGCTGAGACGCTTCCGGCTTGTCATGGAATCCCCCACAAAGTAGTTTGTGCACTGTGACAGAGCATCAGACCATCGACCTAGACCGCGGCGAGCCGCACGGCAAGGCAGTGACACCGACACCGTCGGATCACGAGCTGACCATTCGCGATGAGCGGTTTTGCCGCAAGGACCGGCCGCCACGGTGGTGGCATTCCAATGATCCTGTCGCGACTGCCTGGTATAATTCCGTGTCTGCCAGCCTGCCGCGCGGCGAAGCTTTCTTCATTGATACGCTGCGCGAATTCCGTGACCAGTTGCCGCAGGAGCTGACCGAAGAGGTAAAAACCTTCATCCGGCAGGAAATCAACCACACGCGCGAACATGTCGCCTTCAACCGGCTGGTTTCAGACCATGGCTATAATGTCGAAAGCATCGACAAGGGCATTGCCGAAATGCTCGCTCTGGCGGCAGACAAGCCCAAGGAAGTAAATCTGGCGATCAGCATCGCGCTGGAACATTTCGCCGCCTGCATTTCCGACCGTCTGCTGTCCGATCCGCGTTATCTCGAGGGTGCACACCCTGAAGCAGCCGCGATGTGGCGCTGGCATGCGACAGAGGAAATTGACCACAAGGGCCTCGTCGCTGACGTATGGGATGCGGTGACACGCGACTGGAGCGCATGGCGTCGCTACAAGACCCGCACTTTGGTGGCACTGCTCATCACCCGCAAATATTTCAGGAACCGCCGCCGAGATGCGATCGGGCTGCTGGCGCAGGACGGCATTACCGGCTGGCAAGCCAAATGGCGTCTGCACAAGCTGCTGTGGCTCTCCCCCGGCATGATGAGCCGCATGTTCTTCCAGTGGGCTCGCATTCTTTTGCCCGGATTCCATCCATGGAAGCACGATAATCGCGCGCTGCTGGAAAATGCCGAGAGCCATTACAGCCGCGGACCTTTGCCCGCGGAATAGAAGCCTCGAACTCAGCTATTGACACCAGTGTAAGTAGTTGCTACTTACACTGGTGAAAGCTAATCTCTGTGGAGCATCCCCGCCATGAACGCCCCTGTCCAGATTGATGCCGATTCCGTAGACACCACGTCACGCAGCCCGGCTGACCTTGAAATTATCGTGCGCGACCTGCGCTTTGGACGAGGCAGTAATCCGCGCCACTGGTGGCTGAATGGTGATCCCGTGGCGACGGCGTGGATGAATGCGCTCTCTGCCACTTTCCCGCGCGGCGAAGCCTTCTTCATCGAAAGCGTAAAGGCCTTTCGCGAAGGGGCAGACCCCAAGCTGGAGGCGGAAATCCGCGCTTTTATCAAGCAGGAAATCAACCACACGCGCGAACATATTGCTTTCAACAAGCTGGCCGAAAACACCGGCTACGATGTTTCCTTTATCGACCAGCGCGTGAAAGAAATGCTGGCCCAACTGGAGGGGCGCGCACCGATCCTTGATCTGGCCTCAACCATGGCGCTGGAACATTTCACTGCCATGCTGGGCCACCAGTTGCTGGCCGATCCCGACTTCCTGAAAGGGGCAGATGGCGATCTGGGCGATCTGTGGAGATGGCACGCCGTTGAAGAGGTCGAGCACAAGGGTGTCGCCTATGATACCTGGCTGCATGCCACGCGTGACTGGAGCCGGGGCAAGCGCTGGCGGGTAAAGACCATCATGATGCTGATCGTAACGAAGAATTTCTTCAAGCACCGGATCGAGGATACCATGGCCCTGCTGCGGCAAGACGGGCTGACTGGCTGGAAATGGCGCTGGCGCCTGTTCAGTTATCTCCTGATCGCGCCGGGTTTCCTGAGCAAGATCGTCCCGGCCTGGCTTGCCTATTTCATGCCCGGTTTCCACCCGTGGAACCATGATGATCGTGCGCTGATCGGCAAGCAGGACAGCGAATTCAGCGACGCTATGCTGTCAGCAGAATAGTCGGCGAACCTCTCAGCGCCGCATCCCGAAAGGCCTCGCATCCCCCGCGGGGCCTTTCCTTTTGGGGCGCATAGCGTCAGGCGGCGCGCATGGCGGACAGCTCGTCTTCGCCGAGAGACTTTTCATAGACCGCGCATGCGGCCTCACCCTCGCGCGCCAGACTGCTGCGCATCGCCACGCGTCCGGTGGGAAGAAAGCCGACCTTGCGCAGCACCCGGCCGGACGCCGGATTATCGGTGAAATGCTCCGCCCGGACCGAGCGATGGCCCAGCATCCGGGCGACGTCCAATATTCCGCACGCGGCCTCTGTGGCATAGCCCCTGCCCTGATGGGTCGGTGCAATCCAGTAACCGAGTTCGATCCCATCTTCGCGCGGGCCGAAACCGATGGTGCCCACAATATCGCCGGTCCTGGCCTCGCAGATCAGCAGGCGCGGATGGAACGGGTCCTGCGGCAGCGCAACCCAGCGTTGCGCATCCTGCGGCGCATAGGGCCAGGGTGCGGTGGCGAGATTGCGCACCACGTCCCTGTTGGCGATCCCCGCAAACACGCCCTGCCAGTCTTCTGGCCATGGTGGTCTCAGCAATAACCTCTCGGTGCAATGGAACATGGTGCATCTCCTCTCGCCCCGCAGCGCCCGGCTAGGCGCGCTGCATGACAACTTCGTTGCGCCGGACAGATAAATCCGGCGAATTGCGAGGGAGAAACGACAAGAGGGAGCCGGGTGGACCCGAACTCCCTCTGAACTGCCAGCTTAGGCGCTGGCCGGGCCCTCCCGAAGGACGGCCCCTTTATCGAGCCGTCTTATTCTGCGGCTTGCGCCATCGCATCCACGGATACGAATTTGCGGCCCAGCTTGCCTTTGTAAAAGCGCACGCGGCCTTCAGCGAGCGCGAACAGCGTGTGATCCTTGCCCATGCCAACATTGGCACCGGGATAGAACTTCGTGCCACGCTGGCGCACGATAATGTTGCCGCCGATCACTTCCTGACCGCCGAACTTCTTCACGCCAAGGCGACGGCCGGCTGAATCGCGGCCATTGCGGGACGAACCACCTGCTTTTTTATGTGCCATTGTCTCGTCCTACCTCTTACTTGCTCTCATCCGCCTTCTTGGCGGCGGGCTTCTTCGCTGCGGGCTTCTTGGCCGGAGCGGCTTTCTTTCCTTCAGCAGCCGGGGCAGCTTCCTTCTTCGGAGCAGCCTTCTTCGCGGCAGCCTTGCCTTCACCGACATCGGTGATGCGCAGCAGAGTCATCTGCTGGCGATGGCCGGCCTTGCGGCGATAATTGTGGCGGCGACGCTTCTTGAAGACGACAACCTTCTCGCTCTTGGCCTGCGCGATGATCTCTGCCGAAACAGAAACCTTCGAGGCGTCAGCAAGCGATTCGCCCTCACCAGCGAGCAGGACATCGTCCAGCACCACTGTCTCACCAGCTTCACCGGCGAGCTTTTCAACTGCAATCTTATCTCCGGCAGCAACCCGATATTGTTTGCCGCCCGTGCGCACTACTGCGAACATGGTAATATCACTTTCAATCTTCTGGCATTGCCGCCTTGCGAACGGCGCGCCCGACGACCCGCCAGATGGCGTGCCCCGGAAAGAGAGGTGCCGTTAGGCGAAGCGTGCCGCGCTGTCAACGCTGCTCAACTGCCTTTTTCAGCTTTCCGCCCCTCCCTCACCTCGCGAGGCACTGGCATAGCGCATCCGGCATGCTAAAGCATCGATGATGAAACTGCGCCTTGCCATTACCCTGTCCGCCTTCACTGCCCTGCTTGCAGGCTGCGCCACCCATACAGGGGACTATCCTTCGCTGGCCGTGCGTGATGCGGAACGGATCGAACTGACCTACCAGCCCGGCACAATGCCGGATGATACGCTCAAACCCACGCCTGCTCCGGAATCGCTGCCCGCCCAGCTCGCCGCCTTGCGGGAGGAAGCGAAGAGCGCGCATCGCGCCTTCATGGATGCTGCCCCCGGTGCCGGGCGCACAGTAATGGTCGGGCGCGGTGCCGCCCTGGGCAGCCGCGCATGGGGCGATGCACAGGTCGCCATGGCTGACCTCGATTCGCTGCGCAGCCGCGCGGCCATCGCACTGGCTGATCTCGATCTGCTCTACGCCAATGCCAGCGTCGATTTCGTGGAGCGCGAGAGCATCGCCGCCGCCCGCCAAGAGGTGTTGGTGATGGTGACCGAAGAAGACGCCATTCTGGCGCGGCTGCGTCGCGGCATCTGATCCCGCCAACCGGGTGACACAGGTTACACTGTGTAACCCAATCGGGCGCACCCTTTCCCAATCAAATGAGAGACTTAGCCCGAGAGGCGCAGGGTGACACTTCCTAAGGGGAAAAGTGCAAAAGGCTGACAATGACAAAGAGCGCGCCCATCTGTGGCAGGATTCGCGCAAGTAGGAAAATCTGGATCAGGGCCTGCTTGCAGATCGCGCAGAAAAAAGCGGGGCCGGAAACCGACCCCGCGTAAAGGCTGGGAGAAAGAAGAGAAGGAAGCCTAAGCAACTGTCCTTCGCTCTGATGTCTGGTTACGCCGCCAGACTCCCGTGTCTCTTTGACAAATGTCAAAACGAAAAAGATTTTCAGCCCCAGCGCGAAATATCTTCGGCATCCTGTTCGCGCGGCTCGATCCAGTGCCAGCCATCGGC
>JAGREF010000292.1 GCA_020446665.1 Sphingomonadaceae bacterium | reverse complement strand
GAGTTCCTGCCCGCTTTCACTATCCTGCCGCGCTTTCCATGCGCTGACTCGTCGCCCGGCTTCTGCCAGACGATCGTCCAGCGTCATATCCTGCCAGCGCTCTGCCACGGCGCCCGTATCATCAGGAAGGCCGGGGGCGACCAACCGGGTAGTCGGCACCCAGCCGTCAATATTGAATGGCTGCAGCAAGCTTTGGCGATCAATCGCCATGGCAATCGCCTCACGATTTTCTGCCGTGCCGAGAAAGCCATCGGTCTTGCGCACTTTCAGACCCAGCAGGCCGAGCGCGCCATCGAGCCGGACTGTCCCGCGTGACAGGGGCCCCTGGTCTGCAAGAGGCAAATTGGCCAATGTGCCGCCCAGCACCGTGTCCACTTCACCATTGCCAAATGCCGCAACGGCATCCGCAGCGGATAGCGGGCGCAACCGCACCGGGCGGGCCTTGTCCAGCCATTCCGGGTCTTCCGGAAGCCCGCGCGCCTCTGGCAGCATCGGCGTCAGCACGGCAGAGCCTCGCTCCAGCTTGACCTGCATCGGGCCCAACCCCTTGCCCTTGTGGCGCAGCCCCAGCTCTGGTTGGGCGAGCAATTGCAGCAGGTCAGGCATCGGGCTCGACAGGCGGATTTCTACCACGCGGCCGGTCCGGGCATGGATTTCCGTGATCTTGGCAAGATCCAGCGCCAGCGACGTACCGCGCAATTGCTGCCGGGTGCGGATCAGCGCATCGCGCACTGCTTCTCCGGTCACAGGCTTGCCATCGGCCCAGTCCGTATTGCGCAAGCGGAATATGTAGCTCAGCCCGTCGTCCGTAACGATCCAGCGTTCAGCCAGAGCCGGCACAATCTCGCCGTCCTGGTTCAGCGCGACGAGGCCCTCAGCAGTGGCTGCGCTGACATGTTGCGCGATCCGGGGCATCCGCAGGCCAGTAACGGAAAGCTCCTCCGGCTTGCCGATAAAGGCGATATTGGCAAAGCCGTCAGCCCCGGAATCGGAGCAGCCAGCAAGCAGGAGCAGGGCAACGAAAGGTGCCGTGATTCGTGAAGTAATGCGCATCGTGCCAATGCGCTTAGCAGCTTCGGCGCGTCCGGTCAGCGACTTAGAATCAACCGATTGGCAGATCAGATCTTGCGCAGGCCTTCCTTGTTCTGACCGGGATAACCGACCAGAGCCTCTGAACGCAGATAGCGGGGCGTGGACAGGTCTCCTCCACCGACAGGTGCACGGGCCAGCTTGGGATCAACTTCCTTGGCAAAGGCAATGCCGAGCCGGTTTTCCTGAGCCCAGGCAACGGTCCCCTCGACCCAACCGACATTGCGCAGGTTCACGCTCAGGCGAGCACCGCGCAGCAGGGTGATTTCCCCTTCGGCCATCATCCCGCCAGAAGACAGGTTGCGCACCCGCACACGGTGCGAATCCATGGCTCCCTCCGGCCGGACTTCAGCCATCAGGAAAAGACTATCGCGAGTAATGTTTCGGGTATCTACCGCAGACATTTCCAGCTCTTGCCCTTCACTTCCCTGGTTAATCCCAT
>JAGREF010000291.1 GCA_020446665.1 Sphingomonadaceae bacterium | reverse complement strand
GCATTGCAGCGGATGCTGGTTCTGGCGGGCGAAATCCATCACCTGATTCACTTTGGTTTCCGCCACTTCATAGGGGAAAATCCCGCACACCCCGACGCCGCGCTGGTGCACATGCAGCATCACGCGGGTGGCCTGTTCCATATCCATGCGGAAAAAACGCTTCAGCACGATCACCACGAATTCCATTGGCGTGTAATCGTCATTCAGCATCAGCACCTTGTACTGGCTGGGCTTTTTCGGCCTGGCCTTGGTCTTGGTGGCAATGCCGACTGCGCCGTCCGTATCACCATCACCATCGCCTTCTCCTGCCGCGCGAATGGCGGGCAGCGGGCGGTCATGGATCAAGGCGTGATTCAGCGTCATGGGTGGGCCAATATCGTAATGCTATGCGTGATCGCAAGGCCGTAGCGTTCGGACCTTACCAAAGCGCAAATGAAAACGGGCCGGACGGCATATAACCGTCCGGCCCATTTATGTCCCGCCCCGGGAGAGAGGAGAGGGGTGGGGCGGGGAAATCAACCCTGCAATCAGGCAGCCTTGGAAACCTTTTCCACGGCCAGGCTGACGCGGCTGGAGATCGGCGCGAAAGCGTCGTTGGCCAGCTTCATCATAGCTTCGGTGTTCTTCGACGAGGCCGAAACCATGGCGTCGAAGTTGCGACGGGCCAGTTCGCCCTGCAGCTGGAAGAATTCGGTCGGCGACTTAACGGCGGTAACCTTCTTGATGTCGTCCTGAGCGGTTTCGAAAACGGTCTTGGTTTCTGCGACAGCTTCCTTGCCCATTTCCTGCAGGCCAGCGGTCAGGATCTTGCCCGATTCAACAACGGCTTCAACATTGCCCTTGGAGAATTCGACAGCTTCCGATGCGTATTCGCTGGACTTTTCGTAAGCCGATTTCAGCTGTTCCTGCACCTTGGCGGCAGCATTCTTGGCGGTTTCGACGTAGTCGGTCTTCTTGGCAGTGGCCATGATCTTTTCCTTAAGCTGGGTCACGCTGAGATCAGCGCTGGAGTTGGTCTTTGCGGCAACGGGTGCCTTCTTTGGGGTGGGTTTTGCAATTGTGCTCTTCGCAGCCGGCTTGCGAGCGGGGGCCTTCTTGGCCGTTGCGCGCTTTGCCGGGGTCTTCTTTACAGGGGCCTTCTTGGCAGGGGTCGCCAGCTTCTTTGCCGGAGCTTCCACCGGCGTAGCAGCTTTCGGCATAGCCGGAGCGTCTGCTGCAGCAGCTGCAGCATAGGCTTTTTCGGCAGCAGCCTCGGCCTTGGTATCGACAGTGTCCGCCATGACTAACCTCGCAAGTTCATGTTGCACTGCACAAAATAGGCATTGCACCTGCGAAGTCAAGCATTTTTTGTGCAGTGCACAATAATCAGAGAAATGTCGTTATAACAACATCTTATCTGGTTTTTACGTAGCGACCCGGGGCATCCTCGATCACTTTATCGCCCTTTGCACCCGGCTTTCGCTTGCCCTTGGCCTTGATCATTTTGCTGTCTTGCTGGCGGATCCAGTCGATCCAGTCCGGCCACCAGCTACCCGGAGTTTCCACCGCGCCTTCTCTGAATTCGGCCAGTGACCCCGGCTCGCCATCATTGGTCCAATATTGATATTTGCCTGCAGCCGGTGGGTTGACCACCCCGGCAATGTGGCCAGAGCCGGCGAGCAGGAAGCGTTTGGTCCCGCCAGCCTTCTCCATGAAGCGCCAGACGCTCTCTGCGGGGGCAATGTGATCTTCAACCCCGGCCTGCACATAACAGGCCGTGTCGATCCGGCGCAGATCAATCGGTGTATTGAGCGCATGCAGCGCATCCGGCTGGACCAGCTTGTTGTCGCGATAGAGATCTTTCAGATAGGCCTGATGCCACTTGGCCGGGAGATTGGTGACATCACCATTCCAGTGCAGCAGGTCAAAGGCGGGGTAATCCTCGCCCAGCAGGTAATTATTCGTGACATAGGACCAGATCAGGTCCGATCCGCGCAGCAGATTGAAAGTGGCTGCGAGCAGGCGCCCGTCGACATAGCCATCCTTGGCGAGGCCACTGATCGTCTGCAACTGGCCGTCATCGATGAAATTCAGCAACTCCCCTGCCTTTTCAAAATCCACCTGAGCAGTGAAGAAAGTCGCGCTCTTCACCTTCTCCGCTTCCCCGCGCCGCGCGAGCACAGCCAGCGTCGCCGCCAGTGTTGTGCCTGCCACGCAATAGCCAATCGTGTGGACGCTATCGACATTGAGCCTGTCGCGAACCAGGTCGATCACTTCTATCTGGCCGCCGATATAATCGTCCCACGTAATGTCGGCCAGGCTCGCATCTGCCGATTTCCAGCTGACCACGCATACGGTCAGGCCATGGTCGACAGCCCATTTGATGAAGCTCTTCTTGGGATTGAGGTCGAGAATATAGAAACGGTTGATCCAGGGCGGAAAGATGACCAGCGGCACTTCCAGTACGTCATCCGTTGATGGGCTGTATTGGATGACCTGAAACAGCGGCGTTTCGTGGATCACCTTACCCGGCGTGATCGCCAGATTGCGACCCAGTTCGAAAGCGTCGGGGTCAACATGCGTCAGTTGCCCGCGCTTGAGATCGGTCAGCAGATGTTCAAGCCCCTTCACCAGATTTTCGCCCCGGCTTGCCATGGTGCGTTCCATCACCAGCGGATTGGTGAGCGGGAAGTTCGCCGGACTGAGCGCTTCCACCAGCGTGCGCGTGGCAAAGCGCAGCTGCTCGCGCTTGTCAGCCGGGACATTGTCTACTTCATCGACCATGGCCGTGATCTGTTCCGCCAGCATCAGATAGGTCTGATGCACCAGTGCAAAGAAGGGCTGTTCGCGCCATTTGGGATCAGCAAAGCGACGGTCCTTACGGGGCAACTCTGGCTGGCCGTCCGTTGCTTCATCGGCGTTTGACCCCAGCCCATACTGCCCGAGTATGTTCTCCCACAGGCTGACCGTATCCTGCCACAGTGCCTGCTGCCGTTCGGGCATGGATAGCGGCATTTGCCTGTACCAGCTTTCCACCAGCTTGCCCCATTGCGACGGATCCGCCAGCATGCCCGGCAGGTCGACAGGTGCCCTGATCGCGCGGTCACTCTGGAAATCCAGCCAA
Source organism: Sphingomonadaceae bacterium (assembly GCA_020446665.1). GTDB lineage: Bacteria > Pseudomonadota > Alphaproteobacteria > Sphingomonadales > Sphingomonadaceae > JACXVD01. The sequence goes on along the minus strand of JAGREF010000291.1, from coordinate 4,244 downwards.
AGCTTTTGCAAGCGTGTGGCGACATCGGCCCATTGCTGTATGTCATCCGAGCCGGGCATGGTGCCGCTCGGCCGGGCCGCTTGCGGCATGAAACTGCCGAACATGCTTTCAGCCGCACGGGCCTGCATTTCCAGCAATTGAGTGAAGGGATCAGTCGGATTACTTGTCTTGCCGGACATGGTGACTCCATAAATTGACGCATGTTGCATAGGGATCGTTGCGGATCCTCTCTCTTTTCCTGCTATAGAATTGCGAGAGGGTAATTGCACCCATGCATTTATTGCTTCACAATTATGTCTGCGTCGCACAATGCGCGCAGAGCCTATTTTGCCAGGAACCCATGGATACCGAATTCTACCGCATCAAGCGCCTGCCGCCCTATGTAATCGCTGAAGTTAACAGCATGCGGCATGAAGCGCGTCAGGCGGGCCGCGACATTATTGACCTTGGCATGGGCAATCCTGACTTGCCGCCGCCCCAGCACGTGATCGACAAATTGTGCGAAGTCGCACAAAAGCCGAGCGCGCACGGCTATTCGCAGTCCAAGGGGATTCCCGGCCTCCGCCGCGCACAATCCAATTATTATGCCCGCCGTTTCGGCGTCGATCTCGATCCGGAAAGCGAAGTGGTGGTGACCATGGGATCCAAGGAAGGTCTCGCCAGCCTTGCGACTGCCATTACTGCGCCCGGCGATGTGGTGCTGGCACCCAATCCGTCCTACCCCATTCACACCTTCGGCTTTATCATCGCCGGGGCGACGATCCGTTCCGTGCCGACCACGCCGGATGAGAATTATTTCCGCAGCCTGGAAAAGGCGATGGCCTTTACCGTGCCGCGCCCGTCAATTCTGGTGGTGAACTATCCCTCCAACCCGACCGCTGAAGTTGTCGATCTGGCATTCTACGAGCGACTGGTGGCCTGGGCGAAGGAAAACAAGGTCTGGATCCTGTCCGACCTCGCCTATTCCGAGCTCTATTATGATGGGCAGCCGACCCCTTCGATCCTGCAGGTGAAAGGGGCGAAGGATGTGGCAGTGGAGTTTACCTCCATGTCCAAGACCTATTCCATGGCTGGCTGGCGGATGGGCTTCGCGGTGGGCAACAAGGCGCTGATCGCGGCGATGACCCGGGTGAAGTCCTATCTCGATTATGGCGCCTTCACCCCGATCCAGGCAGCCGCCTGTGCCGCGCTTAATGGCCCGCAGGATATCGTCGAGCGTAACCGCGAGCTTTATCAGAAGCGGCGCGACGTGATGGTCGAGGCATTTGGCCGCGCGGGTTGGGATATTCCCCCGCCCAAAGCGTCGATGTTTGCCTGGGCACCTTTGCCACCGGCTGTGAAGGATATGGGCAGCCTCGAATTTTCCAAGCAATTGCTGACCCATGCTGATGTCGCAGTCGCTCCGGGGGTGGGCTATGGCGAGGATGGCGAAGGTTTCGTGCGTATTGCCATGGTAGAAAATGAGCAACGCCTGCGGCAGGCCGCGCGCAATGTGAAACGCTTCTTCGCATCACTCGGCATCAACAGTTCCGCCGCCTGACAAGGTTAAGGGGCAGGGATTGCGTGCCTTAAGTGGCCTGCAAAACCTGTCCCGATTTGGACCTATCTCCTCCAGCCCATCTTGCGCCAATAGGGGGCAGCATGCTGCATCATGTCCGGTTTAACTCGGGGCATGATCAGTGGACTTTGGCTGGATGTCAAAACGGGCCTGCCCGCCTGAACGGTGGGATTTGCGTGCGCATGGCTGGCGCATGCATGCGCTTTCCGGTGATGCGCAGCAGCTCGACCTCGATTTCCCCATCGTACTGGATTGGCGGTCTGGCTCGCGCCCGCACTTGCCCAACCGCCAGACGCTCAAACGGCGCTGCCTGATCGTTGGGGCGGAACATGGCTTTGAAACGGCGGAGTTGTTGGCGGAAGGTTTCGGTGATGCAATCCCGCCCGAAGCCGAACTGGGCGAATTGGCGCAGCGCCTCGCCCGCGTCGCCCGGCAGGCCGCCGCCATGCCCCGCCAGCGCGATGCCGGGCCGCTGATGCTCGACCTGTTCCAGCGGGATGCCCGGACGGACGGACGCTGGCTCTCGCTCCACCCCCGAGAATTTGCGCTGCTTTGGCGGCTGGCAGAGGCAGAGGGTGATGCCGTGCCGCGCAGCGAATTGCTCGCTGATGTCTGGCGGCTGGCGCATGATCCCGGTACCAACCGGGTAGAGGTGCATGTCTCGCGCCTGCGCGCCAAACTGGCAGAGGCGGGATGCGCCGGACTGGTTGCGACAGACCCGGCAGGCGGCTACCGACTCTCCCTGGGTCCGGGCGGCAGTGATTGCTGCCAATCCCACCGGGAGAGCGAAAGTAATGGAATTGCATGAGAAAGACCGCGTCGCCATCGACATGGGTGAAGATGGTGTTGCGCATGTTCGCCTGATTCGCGCGGACAAGATGAATGCGCTCGATCCGGCGATGTTCCGGGCAATCATCGAAGCCGGGCAGGCATTGTATGACATGGCAGGCTTGCGCGCCGTGGTGCTTTCGGGCGAAGGCCGCTCCTTCTGTGCCGGGCTCGATATGGCCAGTATGGCCGGTGGGGACAGTGCGATTGATGGCGATGGCCTGACCGATCGCACGCATGGCAATGCCAATATTTTCCAGCAAGTGGCGATGCAGTGGCGCAAGCTGCCAGTGCCGGTGATCGCGGCGATTCATGGCGTGTGCTTTGGTGGCGGACTGCAAATTGCCAGCGGGGCGGACATTCGCGTCGTCACGCCCGATGCACGCCTCTCGATCATGGAAATGAAATGGGGGCTGGTGCCCGATATGGGCGGCTATGCCCTGTGGCGCGGGCTGGTGCGCGATGATGTGCTGCGCGAACTGGTCTATACGAATCGCGAATTCAGTGGAGAGGAAGCCGGCGCATTGGGCTTTGCTACCCATGTCAGCGAAGATCCGCTGGCGCAGGCCTTGACGATTGCGAAAGAGATTGCAGCGCGCAACCCTCACGCCATTCGTGCCGCCAAGCGGCTCTCCAACGCCATGAGCGACCACGATACTGATCGCCTGTTGATGGAGGAAAGCCGCGAACAACATGCGATTATCCGCTCGAAGAACCAGGTTGAAGCAGTGATGGCTGCCATGCAGAAGCGCGCGGCAAATTTCGACGATGTGTAATCGCACCGCACAGATCGAACGCGGAGTTATGAAAGCGATTGAATTGCCCCGCGCCATTGGCTAGGGGCCGGTGCCCGCCCGGTTCGCCGAGCGGCTGAGGCCCGATGGCGGAGTGGTTACGCACCGGACTGCAAATCCGTTTACGCCGGTTCGATTCCGGCTCGGGCCTCCATCCTCCTGCAGGAGGGCAAACATAGGCGGGACGCCACTCCCCGCCGCTTGAGTGCCGCTTTAGCTCAGTTGGTAGAGCACATCATTCGTAATGATGGGGTCACGTGTTCGAGTCACGTAAGCGGCACCACTACTTTCCCTAGGAAAATCTGAATGCTAAGGCGGAAGTGCCTTTCGCGGGGAAGGCGCAATTCGTGCTTTTTAAGGCACTTTGGGCAGAGAAGCGCCTTCGACCCACGCTCCGCCCACCGAACCAGCCAAAGTTCGTTCAAAATGTCGTTGAAAATCATCAGATTGAAAGTGATGTTCGGTTGGAAGCACGCTTAGAGTTTGGTGAAAGGTGCTGACGGCAGGGCCAGCGGCCAGAGGTTGCCAAACTGGGGTCAGCTTGGGTCGTAGTTGGGGTGCACCGCGCTGTGCCCTCTTTGGCCAGGTTGGACAGGAAAGACGATCTGCTTGCCGGTGTATGCATTCCAATTAAGATCATGCATCTCTTTGGCTGCCACGACTCCTGACCTAGCGTATGACTAGCATTTTGCTTCTGCGTGGACACGATCAGCGGCTTCGCATACTAGCGCAAAGAGTGGGGAAATGGCCTCGGGGAAGTGAGGCCGGGCGGTCACGGCCTTGATGTCATGTGCTTCTTTGCAGCCAAGGTGAGAAATACGACGGATCATGCGCTTTATCGGTAACAAGGAAGCGATCGCTCCCGTCATACGTGAGATGCTGGAAGAAAAGGGGTTGCTTCACTGCGATCTAACACTCTTCGATGCCTGCTGTGGCACGGGTGCGGTCGCTGATGCGTTAAAGGACGCCTTGAACGTCAAGATCAATGACCTGTTGGAGTGGAGTGTTACCTACACCCGGGGGCGTCTGATGGCACCGAAGTGAGGTGGTCCCGCCTTCTTGGA
>JAGREF010000290.1 GCA_020446665.1 Sphingomonadaceae bacterium | reverse complement strand
GAGCGGAAGGAATTGGAGCAGACCAGCTCGGCCAGCCCGTCTGTCTGGTGCGCCGGAGTGGTTTCGCCGCTGCCGCGCATTTCGGACAGGCGAACCTTGAACCCGCGCTGCGCCAGTTGCCATGCGGCCTCGCTGCCGGCGAGACCGCCGCCAATTATGTGGATGTCATGCGTCATGCGCGGCACCTAGTCTTGCGGGGGAAGGGCTTCAAGTCCACAAAGCCGCATGACCAAGCGCGCGCTCATCGAACACCGCCCTCTGCTGCTGGCGAGCATCGTCGCCGCAATCGCCTTTTACGTCCTGAAAGACGGGCAACTGGCCGATGTGTGGAAGACACTGATCAAGGGCGCCGGGGTGGGGCTGCTCGCCGCCTATGCGCTGCTGCGCTTTCGCGGAGTTGAAGCGCGCTGGATCGCTCTGGTCATGGCGCTGGGCGCAGCGGGCGACATGGCGATCGAGAACTGGTTCGAAGTGGGCGGCGCGCTGTTCTTCCTTGGCCATGTGGTGGCGATTGCCTTTTACCTGCGCTACCCGCGCAAACAGGCAACCCCCAGCCAGAAGGCACTGGCCGTGGCGCTGCTGATCGGCACTCCGCTGCTGTGCTGGCTGCTCTCAGGGTCATGGCAAATCGCGCTCTATGGCCTTGCCTTGGGCGGCATGGCGAGCACTGCGTGGATGAGCCGTTTTCCGCGCTACCGTGTCGGCGTGGGGGCCGTGCTGTTCGTCATTTCAGACTGGCTGATCTTCAGCCGCCTTGGCCCGATTGATCTGGCTCCGCTGCCCGATCTGCTGATCTGGCCGCTCTATTATTTCGGCCAGTTCCTGATCTGCACAGGTGTGATCCAGCAATTGCGGCGCGAGCATCGCGCCTGACGCAAGGCGCGCTTCAGCCCTGCCAGGCGGCAATCGTGGTGCGGTGCAATTCGCGCCGGTGGCCTTCATAGCCGCCTGTGGCGCGGTGCAGCACCCGGCGATTATCCCACATCACCAGCGTGCCCGCTTCCCAGCGGTGGCGATAGACAAACCGATCATCGGTCTGCCAGGCGAGCAGCTCAACCAGCAGTTTGAAAGCCGCTTCGCCTTCCATCCCTTCAATCCCGATAATATAGCCGCCGCAGCTGAACAGCGCCTCCTCACCCGTTTCCGGATGGGTCAGCACCAGCGGATGGCTGCGGGTCGCCCGCGCGCTTTCATCCGGGCGAATTGCCATGCTGCGCCCTTCATCCTGTTCGCCATAGGCGCCATCGGGCGCATAGGCTGCCCGCGCGCTGTGGATCGCGGTGAGGCTGCGACAGAGCGCCTGCTTTTCTGCGGGCAGGGCGGCAAAGGCCGCGCGCTGGTCTGCAAACAGGGTATCGCCGCCGGTAGGGGGTATATCGATCCCGAGCAGGCATGTGCCAGAGGGCGGATCTGGCAGAAAGCTCCAGTCACTGTGCCATGCCTCGGCAAAGAGCGGGGTTTGCTCCTCCGCTTCGCGCAGGATCGCCGCGACATGATCGCTGCCGGGAAGCGTGTCGAAATAGGGATCCTCGCCAAAGCCGCCCATGGCGAGCGTAAAGCGTTCAAGCGCGGCGTCGTCCATCGACTGTCCGGGAAAGGCGAGCACGCCATGGTCCTGCCAAGCCGCGCGAATGGCGCTGATGAGATCAGGGTCGAGCGGCCCGGCGAGGTCAATTTCCGTGACATTTGCCCCAAAGGGCTGACCGGATCGCTCGACCTTCATCTGTGCCTATCCTTCATTATCCTGCGGATCATCGCGGACTGGCTGGTCGGGGATTTCCGTTTCATCGGCCGTGCGGCCAACCATTTCCTCGACCTCTGCCTCTTCCGCTGCGTTTTCCGGCTCATCCTCTTCATCGACCCGCGCTGCGCCGACAATATGCTCGCCCTTGGCCACGTCGAAAATACGCAGGCCTGACGAACTGCGGCCATAGACGGAGAAGCCCTTGTGGTTCTCGAACCCGCCTTCGATCAGGTGGCGGAATTCGATGGGCAAGCGGATCAGCTTGGCCTGATCGGTCACCAGCATCAGCTGCATGCCGTGGCGAACCGGGAAACTGGCCACCACCGGGCCATTGCGGTCCGGATTGCTGTCTGGCGTGCCGATATTGGTCAGGCCCTGACCGCCGCGCCCGATCGTGCGATATTCATAGGCAGAGGATATCTTGCCATAGCCATTGGCGGTGATGGTGAGGATGAATTCTTCCTTCTCCTCCATCTCGGCCATTTTCTCGGGCGGCAGCGTCGGTTCGGCGTCGTTATTCTTCCACGGCGCAGCGCGCAGATAGGCATCGCGCGTTTCCAGATCTTCCTTCAGCGCATCGAGTACGGCGAGCGAAACGACTTTCGCATCATCCTTCAACGTCATGCCGCGTACACCAATGCCGGTCCGGCTCTTGGTCTCGCGCGCGTCAGTGGCGGCAAAGCGGATGGCCTTGCCCGAATTGCTGGCGAGGAAGATTTCCTGATCTTCGGTCAGCAGTTTGACCCCGATCAGGCGATCCCCGCTGCCTTCCACGAAGCCCATGGCATATTTGCCGTTGGTCGGAATGTTGGCAAAGGCATCCATGGAATTGCGGCGGACCATGCCCTGTTCCGTCGCAAAGACGATATTGAGCGATGCCCAATCATTCTCGTCTTCCGGCAGAGGCAGCACATTGGTGACGCTTTCCTCTGCGCCCAGCGGCAGCAGATTGACCATCGGGCGCCCCTTGGTCTGAGGCCCGCCTTCCGGCAGTTTCCACACCTTCATGCGATAGACCCGGCCCGTATTGGTGAAGAACAGCACCGGGTTGTGCGTCGAGGTGACGAACATCTCGACCACGGCATCTTCATCCTTGGTCGCCATGCCGCTGCGGCCCTTGCCGCCGCGCGCCTGCGCCCGGAAAGTGGCGAGGGGGGTGCGCTTGATATAGCCGCCATGGGTAACGGTGACGACCATGTCTTCCTGTTCGATCAGGTCTTCATCGTCGAGACCATCCCAGGCCGGGGCGATTTCCGACACGCGCGGCGTCGCATAAAGTTCGCGGATTTCACGCAGCTCTTCGCGCATGACGGCATAGAGCTTGGCCCGGTCCGCCAGGATCGAGAGATATTCCTCGATCGCCAGCGAAAGCTCTTTCAGCTCATCCCCGATTTCATCGCGGCCCAGCGCGGTCAGGCGATGCAGGCGCAGTTCGAGGATCGCCTTCACCTGCCGTTCGGACAGGCGATACGTGCCGCCATGCTCGTCGGCGCTCGGCTCGATGGCTTCGACCAGTTGGATATATTGCGCGATATCGCCAATCGGCCATTCTTTCGTGAGCAGCTTCTCCCGCGCCTGCGCCGGATTGGAGGAGCCGCGGATCATCGCCACGACTTCATCCAGATTGGACACGGCAACGACCAGGCCGAGCAAGATATGCGCCCTCTCGCGCGCCTTGTTCAGCTCGAACTTGGTGCGGCGGGTGATCACCTCTTCGCGGAACTGGATGAAGGCCTGAATGATGTCACGCAGCATCAGCACTTCGGGGCGGCCACCGCGGATCGCCAGCATATTCGCCGGGAAGCTCGACTGCGCAGGCGTGTAGCGCCAGATCTGGTTGAGCACGACCTCCGGAGAGGCATCGCGCTTCAGGTCCACCACCACGCGCACCCCTTCGCGGCTGGATTCGTCGCGAATGTCGGAAATGCCTTCGATCCGCTTTTCCTTCGCGGCCTCGGCAATCTTCTCGACCAGACCGGATTTGCCGACCTGATAGGGGATGGAAGTGAGCACGATGGAACGCCGGTCGCCCTTGCGTTCCTCAACCTCATGTCGCGCACGCATCAGCACAGAACCGCGCCCGGTGGTATAGGCAGAGCGGGCGCCGGACTGGCCGAGGATCAGCGGAGCAGTGGGGAAATCCGGGCCGGGAATATATTCCATCAGCTCTTCGCTGGTGATCGCCGGATTATCCATGAAGGCAAAACAGCCATCGATCACTTCGCCCAGATTATGCGGCGGGATATTGGTCGCCATGCC
>JAGREF010000289.1 GCA_020446665.1 Sphingomonadaceae bacterium | reverse complement strand
ATCTGGGCGATCCGGCGCTGGCCTGTTCGCGCGCGCCACGCTGTGCGGCGGATTACCAGAGCAAGGTCTCCGGCCCGCTGCTCGACCGGATTGACCTGCATGTAGAGGTGGACCCGGTCAGCGCTGCTGACCTCGCCCTGCCCCCACCGGCAGAAGGCAGCGCCGAAGTTGCCGCACGCGTGGCGGCGGCGCGCGCGATCCAGACTGCACGGCAGGACGAAAGCGGCGCGCGCACCAATGCGGAGCTGGATGGCGACGCGCTGGAACGCTTCGCCACCCCGGACGATGCCGGGCAGAAATTGCTGTTGCAGGCCGCCGATGCGATGCGCCTCTCCGCGCGCGGCTATACAAGGATGCTCAGGGTGGCGCGCACCATCGCGGACCTTGCCGGGGCAGGGCAAGTCGGGCGTATCCATATTGCGGAGGCACTCAGCTATCGTCGGCAGGCCCCGCGCGCCTAACCGGAGTGTGCCCCTACCAGTCGACGATTTTGCCTTTGACTGCCTGCTTCTTCGCGCCCGCGATCCAGCCGACAAAGTGAGACACATCCGTATAGACACCCGGCGTGTCGCGAAGCCCGCAGCCGGGGCCGCCAGCGCCCCGAGAAGGAAAAAGAGCGCTGGCGCGGAAAGGAGTGTAGCGGCTATCTGATCCATGATCACCTATCTCCTGGGCATGACAAGCCCCGGCCTGCACAGACAGGCCGGGGCGAATAATGTGCGGGTTTCTATTCCGGTGCGACCAGCAGGCGGCCGTTCAGCAACTGGACTGGCCGGGCGTTCATGCCCATCGCCTCTTCCATGGCTGCGATCTGCGCTGCGCTCGCCTCTACTGGCGTAGACAACACATGCCAGTTGACCCCTTCACTGCACGGCGGCGTGGTAAGCGAACCCATATAGCGATAGATCTTGCGATCTTCTGGCAGCAGCTTCATCGGATCGAAGCTGACGCCTGGCACTGACTGTGCAGCGCGCTTTTCTTTCGGGGCTGCAGAGACCAGTTTCTGCAGTTCGGAATGAGCATCACCTTCCTCGAACATCACGCCCAGCACGGCCAGCGCGCCATCGTCGGCGGCATGAACGAAATGGGCCGTTAACGGATAGGCCTTGCCATCCACCGTATGTTCGGACGGCGTATGGAAATGGACCTGCACCAGCTTGAAGCTCTTGCCGCCGCTGACCATGGTCGATCCTTCGGCGAAATTGGCTTGCACCGTGTGCCCATTATGCAGGACAGTCAGCGGCCCGGCCTGCCAGTTCACGTCAACGTCTATGTCCCCTGTTGCATTGGCTTGGCCAAGGTCAATCGGGGACTGCATGATCCCGGCTTCGCATTTCTCGAAATCCTTGTGCAACTGACCCCAGCGGTCAGCGCCACGCGGACCTTCATAGGTCCAGTCAGCCGCAGCAAGAGCCGGAGCCGAAGCCAGACCGACACTGGCCAAAGCGACAATCAGGGATTTTTTCACAGGCATTCTCCTCAAAGATAGGGGGTAAGGGAATGGGCGAGATAGGCAGCATAGGCTGCCAGCAGGACGGCCCCGATCCAGCGGGACACGTGCAGTTTGAAGGCCACCATCAACCACAGCAGCAAGGCGAGGCCAGTCAGCAGCGGCATTTCCAGCGTCGCAAAACCTGCCGGGATGGAGCTGGGCGCCGCCACCAGCACCACGCCGCCAATGGCGAGGATATTGTAGATGTTGGAACCAAGGATATTGCCCAGCGCGATCCCGCCCTGCTTGCGGTATGCGGCCACGGCAGAGGTCACCAGTTCGGGCA
>JAGREF010000288.1 GCA_020446665.1 Sphingomonadaceae bacterium | reverse complement strand
CTGTGGCCCTTCGCCACGCTGGGCTGGCCGGACCAACCCTACCAACCCGTTCGCCCTGAGCCGGTCGAAGGGCCGCACTCCTCTTCTGGCGCAGTGCCCGAAGAAAAAAGCGGTGCTTCGACAAGCTCAGCACGAACGGGGGAATGGGGCGAAAACCCGAACCTCTTGTCCAAACATTACCCCAACGATCTGCTCGTTTCCGGTTTCGATATCCTGTTCTTCTGGGATGCCCGCATGATGATGCAGGGCGCGAAGATGACCGGGCAGAACCCATGGCCGCGCCTCTATCTCCACGGCCTCGTCCGCGCAGCAGACGGCGCGAAAATGTCCAAGTCCAAGGGCAATGTGGTCGATCCGCTCGGCCTGATCGACCAATATGGCGCGGATGCTTTGCGCTTCTTCATGGCGGCGATGGAAAGCCAGGGCCGCGACATCAAGATGGATGAGAAGCGGGTCGAGGGTTATCGCAACTTCGCCACCAAGCTCTGGAACGCTACCCGCTTTTGCCAGTCCAACGGCATTGGTGCGAGCACCACGCTGGCCGCTCCGCAAGCGAAGCTGGCGGCGAACCAGTGGATCATCGGCGAAGTGCAGCAGACGGTGGAGGCGCTGGACAAGGCGATGGCCGATCTGCGCTTCGACGCGGCCGCCAACACGATCTATCAATTCACCTGGAGCCAATTTTGCGATTGGTATTTGGAGCTGATCAAGCCAACGCTCAACGAAGATGCAGTTATCTACCCCGAGCACGCCGATGAAACGAAGCGTGTTGCCGGCTGGGTGCTCGACCAGATTTACGTCATGTTGCACCCCTTCATGCCCTTCATCACTGAAGAGCTTTGGAACGCGCAAGGTGAACGAGAATACGAACTGATTTTAGCGAAGTGGCCCAATCCACGCGCCTCGATTGACGACGGCGCAAAGCAGGCAGTTGATTGGTTCATTGAGCTGACAAGGAATATCCGAGCAGCAAAGAACGAACTTGGTATCTCACCGGGCCAACGTCTGGTCGCATATCTGGAAATGGCAAACCCTGGAACGCAAAACTTTCTGAACCGCTGGCACGCAGCTCTTGGGAAGATTGCTCGTCTTGAAGTACGCGCCAATGCAGCAGCACCCGCCGGTGCCGCGATGCAAGTGAGCGCTGGCAGCGATGTGTTCATCATCCCGCTCGAAGGGATTGTCGATATCGACGCCGAGAAAGCCCGTCTGGAAAAGGCACTGGCGGCCAGCCAGAAGGAAGCCAAATCGCTCGAAGGGCGGCTGGGCAATGCCAGCTTCATCGAACGCGCCAAGCCTGAAGCCGTGGAAAAGGCGAAAGCCGACCACGCGCATCACACGGCAGAGGTCGAACGGCTGACAGCGGCACTGGCGCGATTGGGGTAAGCCAGAAAAGCCCCCTCTTCTTCAGAGGAGGGGGTTGGGGGTGGTGGCGACGCGCAGTGTCGTTCGCGCCTGCCACACCACCCCGCTGCGACTTCGCGCCGCTGCGCGCCGCCAAGTCTCGCTGCCCCTCCTCTAAAGAAGAGGGGGAGTTACGCGGCACCACACAAGAACCTCCCCGGCACGGGAAGGGGGATCGCGAGACGCAAAGCGGCTCGTGGTGGAGGGGTGTGGAGGCGCATTTCCTACACCGCCGCTTTATGGCATGACCGCGGAGATGACCTTTTTCCCCTCTCCATTTCTGGCCCCGTTCCGCGCTGCATTTGTGCCCGTTCAGAGGGCTGGTTTTCTGGCTCAGGACAGTGTGACAAGTGTGACAGGCCGGACTGAGGCGATCAGCGCATGAAGCTGATCCTTGCCACGCAGGCCCCTGCTGAGGCGGAGATCTTCGCTTCGCTGCAGGGCGAAGGGCCGAGCATGGGCCAGCCCTGCACCTTCCTGCGGCTGAGCCGCTGCAATCTCGCCTGCCAGTGGTGCGACACGGCCTATACCTGGCGCTTTGAAGGCGATAATCGCCCGCACCGGGCAGACGCGCATTTCGAGCGTATTGCGAACCAGCTCACGCTGGACGTGGCAGACGTGGCACAGCGCATCACCGCCTTCGCCCCGCGCCGCCTTGTCATCACTGGCGGGGAACCGCTGTTGCAGGCTGGTGCGCTGGCGGAGCTGGCAAGGCTGCTGCCCGATCATGCGATAGAGATCGAAACCAATGGCACAGTGGAGCCCCCCGCGCGGCTGGACGTGCATGTCGATCAGTACAATGTCAGCCCCAAGCTGGCCCATTCGGGCAATCCGGCAGAGTTGGCGCTGATCCCCGACCGGCTGCATCACTGGGCCAGCGAGCCGCGCGCTTTCCTGAAGTTCGTGATCGCCACGCCGCAGGATGTGGAGGAAGTGCTGGCGCTTGCCCGGACCTATCACATGAACCCTGCGCGGATTTACCTGATGCCAGAGGGGACTGACAGCGAAACGCTGCGCAGCCGCGAGAAATGGCTTGCTCCGCTATGCCTTGAGCATGGCTTTCGCATGAGCGACCGCTTGCATATCCATCTCTATGGCGACACACGCGGGACATGAGCGGGGCAGACACCAAACAGCGCGGCGACCTGACCAGCGGGCCAATCCTGCGCACGCTGCTGATCTTCTCGATCCCCACGCTGGCGAGCAATCTGCTGCAATCGCTGAACGGCACAGTGAATGCGATCTGGGTGGGCAAGCTGCTGGGCGAAGAGGCGCTGGCCGCCACCGCCAATGCCAATATCATCCTGTTCCTGCTGGCGGCCACCGTGTTCGGCTTTGGCATGGCCGCGACAGTCAAGATCGGGCAGCATTTTGGCGGCAAGCGGATCGAGGCCGCGCGCAAGACGATGGGTACCGCCGTCGGCTTTTGCGGCGGCATGGCGCTGCTGACCTCTGCCGTGGGCTGGTCCGCCTCCCCCTATCTGCTCGACATGATGGGTACTCCTGGTGAAGCGGCGGATATGGCCAACACCTATCTGCGCTGGATCTTCATATCCACCCCGCCGGTGATGGTGTTCGTGATGCTGTCCATGGGGCTGCGCGGCGCAGGCGATGCCCGCACGCCGTTGATCTTCATGGCTGTGGTGGTGGGGCTGGATATCATCCTCAACCCGATCCTGATCGCAGGGCTCGGCCCGGTGCCGGCGTTGGGCATTGCCGGCAGCGCCATTGCCACAGTGATCGCCAATCTGATCGGCTTTGTTGCCATGGTCGCCTATATCTACGCCCGTGATCTGCCGCTGCGTTTGCGCGGGCGGGAACTCGCATGGCTGCGCCCCCGGCGTGAGGAACTGGGCTATATTCTCACCAAGGGCCTGCCGATGGGCGCGCAGATGATGATCATGTCCGCTGCGGGCCTCATCATGATCGGCCTCGTCAACAAGGAAGGGCTGACCTACACCGCTGCCTATGGCGCCAGCATGCAATTATGGACCTATGTCCAGATGCCCGCCATGGCGATTGGTGCCGCTGTCAGCGCAATGGCCGCGCAGGCCATCGGTGCAGGCAAGTGGGACCGGCTGGAAGCGACCACCCGCGCCGGGATCATGGTCAATTTCGTCATCACCGGATCGCTCTGCGTCCTGCTGGTGCTGCTCGATCACTGGGCGCTGGGCCTGTTCCTGCCTCAAGGCAGCGAATCCGTGGCCATTGGCGAACAATTGCTGCTGATCGGCGTGTGGGGCTTCATCCTGTTTGGCGCGACCGTGGTGTTCTTCGGCACGATGCGCGCTGGCGGCGCAGTGGTGATGCCGGTGGTGATCCTGGTGGTCGCGCTCTACCCCGCGCGGCTTGGCTTCTACGAACTTACCTATGGCTGGCTGGGGCCGGAAGCGATCTGGTGGTCCTTCCCGGTCGGATCGGTGGTCTCGGCAACGCTCGCGTGGATTGCCTATCGGCGCCCCGGCTGGCGCGAAGCGGCGCGGGCCGAGAACGATCTGGAGGCTGCTGAACAAAGCGGAGCCGATGCCGACCCGGCGGGCCGGTTCAAGCCGAATTTGTAGCAAATAGCAGGCGGTTGCTGAGAGATTTTCCGGGGCTGTCAGGCCCCGCAAGATGGACAAAGATCGAACCGAATTACCGTTGGCAGGCAGTTTCGGCAGGTCAGCATCTGAATGTCGAAACTGCCTAGTTGCCTTGCGTGCGCCAGCGCTGAACGGTGCGCAGCACCGCCTCTTCCTCGCCGCCGCTGCTGCTCCACAGATCGACGAAGCTGGGGTCTTCCGATGCCGGACGTTTGACTTCATCGAGATTGTCGAAAGCCACGCGGATCGGGATCGCCACACCTTCGCCGCAGATGATGCATTCGCGGTTGCGCAGGGCGGGAATGGAATCGAGGAAACCGCGCGCCCCTTCGGGCATGGCGGCCTTCACGAAAGCCTGGTCGCGGTCGTTGTTGAGACGCATGGAGATGATCGTGCCGCATTGCGACAAGACGCCTTCGGCAAGGTCAGACGGACGCTGCGTGATCAGGCCGAGCGAGATACCGTATTTACGCCCTTCCTTGGCAATCCGGCTGAGGATTTTGCCCACGGATGAGCCATCGGCGTTCTTCTCGTTGGGCACATAACGGTGCGCCTCTTCGCAGACCAGCAGGATCGGCCGGGTCTTCTCCTCACGGCCCCAGATGGCAAAGTCGAACACCAGCCGGCTGAGCACGGCGACCACAGTGGAGGTAATGTCAGACGGAACACCGGAAACATCGATGATCGAAATCGGCTTGCCATGGCCGGGCATACGGAAGACCTTGGAGATGAAATCCGCCATCGTGTCGCCCACCAGCATGCCGGAGAACATGAACTGGTAACGCGGATCGGATTTCAGCTCTTCCAGCTTGGTCTTGATCCGCATGAACGGCGCCGTGTTGGTCGCCTTGTCCAGCTTGCCCATTTCATCCTGAACGGCGTTGGACAGGTCAGACAGGAGATAGGGGATCGGCGAATCCACCGTGATCTTCCCGATTTCTGCCGCCAGGCGGCTCTTGCCGCGCGCCTTCAGCAGGCATTTGGCGAGAATGTCGGAATCCGTCTGCCGGTCATTGCCGGTGCTGGTGAGCAGAACTTCGCAATGTTCTTCGAAGTTGAGCAGCCAGTAGGGCATCTGGAGGTTGGAAACGTCGAGGATCTGGCCGTTGGTCTTGAAGGCCGCGGAATATTCACCATGCGGGTCAATCATCACGATGTGACCTTCCGGCGCTGCCTCGCAAATGCGGTGCAGGATCAGCGCGGCGCTGG
>JAGREF010000287.1 GCA_020446665.1 Sphingomonadaceae bacterium | reverse complement strand
GTGAAGTTCGACTTTCTCGGGCTGAAGACGCTGTCCGTGCTCAAGAAGGCCACCGATCTGCTGAAAAAGCGCGGGATCGAGATCGACCTGTCCACGCTGAAGCTGGATGATCCGGAAGTCTATGCGCTGCTCAAATCCGGCAATACGGTGGGCGTGTTCCAGCTGGAATCTGAAGGGATGCGGCGCACGCTGACAGCGGTGAAGCCGACCAATTTCGGCGACATCATCGCGCTCGTTTCGCTCTATCGCCCCGGCCCGATGGACAACATCCCGCTGTTCGGCAAGCGCAAGGCGGGCGAGGTTCCGATTGAATATCCGCACCCGAAGCTGGAAGGCATTCTGGCCGAAACCTACGGTATTTTCGTCTATCAGGAACAGGTGATGCAGGCCGCGCAGATATTGGCGGGCTATTCGCTCGGCGATGCAGACTTGCTGCGCCGCGCGATGGGCAAGAAGAACCAGGCGGAAATGGACAAGCAGCGCGCCCGCTTTATCGAAGGCTGCGCTGAAATATCCCAGATTGATGCCAAGAAGGCGTCTGAACTATTTGACTTGATTGATAAGTTTGCTGGCTACGGGTTCAACAAATCGCACGCTGCCGCCTATGCTTTGCTCGCCTATCAGACCGGCTGGCTGAAGGCGCATTATCCGCATGAATTCTACGCTGCAGCCATGTGTTTCGACATGCATCAGTCCGAAAAACTGGCGGTATTTGTCGATGATGCGCGCCGCTATCACAGCGAGAGGCTGGGCACGGTGGAAGTCGCGCCGCCAGACATCAACCGCTCAGAAGCCGAGTTTACGGTGGAACGCACCGATGAAGGCTTTGCCGTGCGTTATGCGCTGGCGGGCATCCGCAATGTCGGCGAGAAGGCCATGGAAGCGCTGGTGGCCGAGCGCGAGGAGCACGGCTGGTTTGAAAATCTCCAGCAATTGTTCGAACGCATCCCGCCCGGCTCGATGAACCGCCGCCAGCTGGAAGGGCTGATCTGCGCCGGGGCGCTCGACCGGCTGGAGCCGAACCGGGGCAAATTGTTCGAAAATGCCGATATGCTGCTGGCCGTGGCCGATGCCGCCAATCGCGAAAAAGCGAGCGGGCAGGCGGGGCTGTTTGGCGGTGAGGAGCATGCGGGCGACAGTTTGCGGCTGAAAGAGGTCGAGGACTGGAGCCGCGCCGACCGCATGGCGAAAGAGCGCGAGAATTTCGGCTTCTTCTTCTCCGCCCACCCGGTGGAGGCCTATCGCGCGGTCGCCTCTGCCAATGGCGCGCGATCCTATGCCAGCCTGATGGAGGGCGGGGCACCACCCGGCGGGCGCGCGCCGGCCGTGATGGCTGCAATGGTCGAAAGTGTGAAGAAGGGCAAAACGCGGCGCGGGGCGGACTTTATCCGCGCGGATTTCTCCGATTCCTCGGGCCAGTTCAGCGCAGCCTGTTTCGAGGAAAGTCTCGTGGAAAGCTTCCAGAAATGGGCTGATGATGGCACTTGCATCCTGCTCAATGTGGAGCTGGACAGCCCCAGCCCGGATGAGCCGCCGCGCATTACCGTGCGGGGCGGGCGGCCACTCAATGATGTGAAAGCGGGGGCGCGGATGCTGCTCAAGCTCGATATTCTCAATCCGCAGGCTTTGATCGACCTCAAGATGGAACTGGTCCACGGCGCAGAGGGACGCGGCGAAGTGCTGGCCCGTTTGCGCACGGGCACCGAGGTGGAGCCGGTCTTGCGGTTGGGGCGCGATTTCCAACTCGACGGGGAACTTGCAGAACGCTTGGCAAGTGTCGAAGGACTTGCCAATGTGTCACTCACAACACGGCGTGGGCCTTCGCATCTGAGGCTCGTCGCCTGACAATAAAAAAGGGTGGAGAGAGCCATGCTCGGAGGAATGCAGGACTGGGACCTGCTGGTTACGCATATTATCGACCACGCCGCGCGCGAACACGGCACGCGTGAACATGTCACGCGCTGGGCTGACGGCAGCGAAACGCGCACAGACTGGGCCGGTGTGCGCCGTGATGCGCTGAAGATGACACAGGCCCTGCGCGCACTTGGCGTGGGCAAGGGAGACCGGATCGCAACGCTGGCGATGAACCATTCGCGCCATCTGGTCAGCTGGTATGGCGCCGTGGGCGTGGGCGGTATCCTCCACACCGTGAACCCGCGCCTGTTTGAAGAACAGCTCGAATACATCGTCAATCACG
>JAGREF010000286.1 GCA_020446665.1 Sphingomonadaceae bacterium | reverse complement strand
GCCTTTGCACACACCCCTCAAAATCCGTCGAATTTCTCCCGCAAGCGCGATCGCGCCCGGTAGACGCGGGTCTCGACCGCCTTTTCTGTAACCCCAAGCACCTCCGCCGCTTCGCGCTGGGACATGCCCTCCATGCTCACGAGCACCAGTGCTTCGCGCAACCTGACAGGGAGGCGTTCCATCGCCTGCTGGACCCTTTCCAAAGCCTGGCGATCTGCTGCGACCACTTCGGCATCGGGCTCATCGGCGGCAAGATCGAGATCAAAATCGTTGCCAGCGAACCCGAAGAAGCGAGCAGCCTTGCGCCGCCGCAGGGCATCGCGACATTTGTTCAGAGTTACAGTGGTCAGGAAGGCTACCGGCGGACGTTCAGGATCGAGTTTCGTGCGTGCCACCCAAACAGATGCCAAAGCGGACTGCACGGCATCTTCGGCTTCGCTCGCCGAACCCAGCATGCGGCGCGCAAGCGTGAGCAATTGCGGGACGAGTGGCGTGACCAGCCGATCAAAGGCCGACCGGCTGCCAGTCTGGACCTGCTTTACCAGATCGTGTTCAGCGGGCTGCGTGTCTTTGACCACCGCCGTTCATTCGCCGGTTTCGCCGGTGAGGGATGCCGAAACCTTCCTGTCGAATTGAGCCCGCTGCTCTTCAGTCAGCAAGTTGCGCATGGCAAAGACATGACGCACTGTCGCCTTTTGCAAGTCACCCATTGCGGCGTGGACGTTGTCGATCGCCACGGAGACTTGCGGTCCGTATTCGTGCTCCTCATCCATCGCGGCTGCGAGCTGCGCATTCGCCGCACGCAGGGAAAGCTCCAGCTGTCGGCGTTCGATGGCGAAGTCGGCTTCCAGCTGTTCAAGCGCCGCGGATTGCTCCGCATCAAGATCGAGCTTGTCGTGGACAAAGGCATGCAATCCCTGGCCTTGTTCGCCGTCACGCCACTCACCCGCTGCGAACGCGCCGATGCAACCGGCAGCTATCGCCAGCAGAACACCGGCCATGATCTGGAGAATGCCGAACTTCATGGTTCGACGTGAAGAAGTGCAGAGGGGGAGAGATCGGCCCCGTCAATCAATTGATAGCTGGCAGGCTCGGCCGAGGCAGGAGCCTGCACTACGCCTATTCCCGTTCCGAGCCCGATAAATGCCATGCCAGCCATCAGAGCCAGGCGGCGGCGCTGGCCTGCAGCCTGCTCCATTTGCCCGGCTCGCAGCCACACACCATCCATGAAGTCGCCAGACAACGAGGGCGCTGCGACATTGCCGAGGGACCTGAGCGCCCTGTCCAGATGATCGTCATGGTGCATATGCAATTCTTTCCGTGTTTGCCCTGACATACGCATGCTCGCGCAGCGCCCCTCAATTTTTCTTGAGGGCTGGCGGCTCGTCATTCGTAAGACTGGTTATCTCGCCTGGCCAATGGATGGCAAACATGATCGCACGATTCCGACGACTGGTCCTGCCTGTAATGGCAATTGGCCTCTCGATTGCATTGGCAACTCCTGTCAGTGCCCACGAAGAACATCAGCAGGACATGACTGATGCCGCAATTGTGCAGATGGAGATGGGGCACGACGGTGCGGGGGATCACCATGCCGGAGACGATCATCACGATGCGGGCATGCTTGACCATCACGATGGCGAAGTCGCTCCCGCAGTTGCGCCAGCCGAAGCGAGTCTGACGCCGGAGCAGGCGATGGAACTGGCAATTGCGGAAAACCGCGCCACGTCTGCGAGCGACGTGCTTGGGCGGCTCCACCCGGTCGCCGCGCATTTCCCGATCGCATTGTTGCTGGCCGCAGCAATCGCCGAACTCATGTTGCTGGCGCGCCCCTCCACTGGCCTGGAAGTAACCTCTCGCTTCCTCGTTGCCGGTGGCGCGGCTGGTGCGGCTGTCGCTGCGCTCTTGGGATGGACCGCGGGAGGCTGGCGGCTTGCCGACCGATCAGAGACACTTGGCCTACACCGCTGGAACGGGACCGCGATCGGCGCACTGGCGATACTCGCCACATGGCTTGCGTTCCGAAGCGAACGCAGAACCGCGCTTCGGGTGGTCCTGCTCGTTCTTGCGGTCGCTATCGTCGCCCAGGGTTACCTCGGCGGAGAAATGGTGTTCGGCCCCAACCACCTCGGCCTGCGCTGAATAGAACTGGAGATACTTCCCATGGCACCTTCACCCATCATCTCACTGCGTCGATCAATGGCTCCTGCCCTGCTTATGGCGCTCGCTGCCTGCTCCAATGCCGCCCAGGCGGCGAGCTACACGATGTTCCGCGATCCGAATTGCGGGTGCTGCGAAGAGTGGGCTGATCATGTTCATGCGGGCATGCAGGCAAATATCGCAGTGGAAGAGCGTTCGGACATGGGCGCGATCAAGGACCGCGAAGGTGTGCCGGTCAATTTGCGGTCATGTCACACGATGGTGGTCGATGGATATGTCATCGAAGGTCATGTCCCGGCGGCGGACATTGCCCGACTCCTGCGCGAGCGACCGGAAGGCATCGAAGGTCTCACGGTTCCCGGAATGCCGATCGGCTCGCCGGGGATGGAGATGGGTGATCGCACGCAACCCTACCAGGTGATCGCTTTCGGCAGCGCCGGTCGCACCGTGTTTGCCAGTTACGAATAGAACCGAAGGAGAATGACCATGAAGCGATTGATTATTGCATTGGCTGCAGGAAGCATGTTTGCTGGACCGCTTGCCGCGCAAGGCCAGGATACACCTGCCGCAGCCGAACAGCCGCAGATGTGCGAAATGATGCACAACGGCGAGCGGATGCAGGGCATGATGATGCGCGGCGAAGATGGCACGATGACCTGCCAGATGATGGAACACGGCCACATGGACCATGCGAACATGGATCACAGCCAGATGCAGCATGGCACAATGGACCATGGGCACATGGACCATGGCCACATGGGCCACGAACAGGCCGCCCAGCCCAGCGCGACCGAAGGTCAGACGGATGCTCCCCAGGGCGATCCCGCCCCGCAAGATCATTCGGCCCACGAAGGCCACACCCCCGGCTAAGTCGTCAGGGGACGGACATGGGGCGAGCGCCTGAAAAATGAGATCACGGCGCTCGCTCTCTCCCCAGAGCGGTCGTTCAGGCAAGTCCCTGACGCCGCCAAAGCAGATCGAGGAGGAGAAGAACAATGGCGAAATCCGCAATTGGCCAAAGCATCAGGACCTGGGGCTGGACGCTCAGCCTGTTCCTCCTGATCACCTACTTCGTCTGCATCGCCTTCGGCCTGGTGGCGCCTGATCAGATGCAAATGCACCGCGCCTGGGCACCACTCTTGCCGGGGTTCGAGTGGTTGACCCTTCCCGGCTTCATCGCCGGAGCCGTGGGAAGTTTCCTCTATGGCTGGTATGCTGCAATCCTGCTGGTGCCGTTGTTTTACCATTTCAGTCGCCGCGCCGGTTGAGACCGCGCGGAGTCGAGGAGCTTCCCGATATGGCTCACGATCACGAACACGCCGGGCATTGCAGTCATCACGCTGACAAAGATGCTCCAAGCGACGGGCGTTACGACACCGTCCCCGAAGGATACGAGGGAACGGTATACACTTGCCCCATGCACCCTGAGGTCAGGCAGACGCACCAGGGTTCCTGCCCGATATGCGGCATGGGGCTGGAACTGGAGTCGGCCACAATGGTCGAGGAAGGTCCCAATCCCGAACTCCTCGATTTCACGCACCGCTTCTGGGTTGGCGCGATTTTGACTGTCCCCTTGCTGGTCCTGACCATGGGGCCGCTGGTCGGACTCTCCAGCATTCGCGAGGTCTTTGGGGAACGCACCACCGTCTGGATCGAGCTAGTCCTCGGCACGCCTGTGGTGCTGTGGTGCGGATGGCCCTTCCTGGTCCGGGGCTGGAACTCGTTCCGCACGCGCAATCTCAACATGTTCTCGCTGATCGGCATGGGTGTGGTCTCAGCCTATGCGTTCAGCGTGGTCGCGGTGATCGCGCCCGGTATTTTCCCTGATGGCTTCCGCGATGCGGAAGGCCATGTCGGGGTCTATTTTGAAGCAGCAGCGGTTATCGTGACGCTGGTCCTGTTGGGGCAGGTCATGGAACTGCGCGCCCGCGAGG
>JAGREF010000285.1 GCA_020446665.1 Sphingomonadaceae bacterium | reverse complement strand
TCATCGCCACCAGCACATCGGGCGCGTCACCTGCCGTATCCACTTCGGTTGACCCGAAATTGATCTGGAAGGCGGAAACACCGAACAAGGTCCCCTGCGGCGCGCGGATTTCAGCGGGGAAGTCCGGGAAAGTGGCAAGGTCATTGCCAGCCAGCGCGGTGGAGAGAGTGAACTGGCCACCCGTCAACTGCATACCGTCGCCGCTATCGCCCGCAAAGCGGACCACGACGGCTTCGGGATTGCTGACGGGGAGCGGAGTGTCGGGATTGTCTGCGGCTGTGCTAGCCATCTGTATTCCTTTAAGCGCCCGAAAGGGCGATTTCCTGCGATACCGTGGGCGCACTATGCCGCGCGCTTCCATGCGGCAATGAAGTTTTTCCTTTCACACCTAAAATGTCGAGTGGAAATGCCTATTTTGCACGCTAATCTGATCGGCCAGTTTGCGAAAAGAGAGAATATCCATGTCTGACACCGCCCATTTCGTCCGTGCCGATGTTCAGGCTTTCCTTGGCATGCTGGAAGCGATGAACCGCCCGCAGCTGCATGAAATGGAGCTGGAGGAAGCCCGCGAAGCCACCCGCACCATGGCGAGAATGGCCGATGCCGACGCCCGCGATCTGCCGGTTATCCGCGATCTGACCTGCCCCGGCCCGGCGGGCGACATTCCGTTGCGGCTGTATGATTCGCAGGAAACCCCCTCGGAACGCCCGACCATTGCCTTCTTCCATGGCGGCGGCTTCACCATTGGCTGCCTCGAATCCTATCACAATCTATGCACGGAAATTGCGGCTGAGACGGGCCTGCCGGTTGTTTCAGTTGATTACCGGCTCGCCCCTGAACACCCCTTCCCAGCCGCACCGGAAGACTGCGAAGCGGCGGCGCGCTGGATTGCCAGCAACCCCGAAGCACTGGGGCTCAAGACCACGGGTCTTGTTACCATGGGTGATAGCGCCGGTGGGAACCTCACCATCGTCATCACTCAGGCGCTGGCAGATAGCCCCGCAAATGTGCCGATTGTGATGCAGGTGCCGATCTATCCCATCGCCAGCCCGGTGACCAAACATGCCAGCTTTGCCGCCTTTGGCGAGGGTTTCCTGCTGACTCAAGAGGCAATGGGCTGGTTTACTGATTGCTATGCGGCAGACGAGGACAGCCTGAAGAATTACCCGATCAAGTGGGAGAACCACGGCAAAACCCCGCCCACCGTGCTGATCACCGCCGGGCTGGACCCGTTGCGCGATTCCGGGCGCGAATATGCCGCGCATTTGATCCAGAGTGGAGTGGACGTGACCTATCTGGAAATGCGCGGGACGATCCACGGCTTCGTCAATATACGCAAGGCGATTCCCAGCGCGGCAAAGGACATGGCCGCCATGTTCGCAGCCATGCGCATGACGCTGGAGAATAATGCATGAACCTGCCGCTTGCTTATCGCCCCTGTGTCGGGGTGATGCTGGTCAATGAAGACGGCCTCGCCTTTGCCGGAATGCGGATCGACAACAAGGATTCGGGCGCCTGGCAAATGCCGCAGGGGGGCGTGGACCCGGATGAAGATCTGGTCGCAGCGGCCCTGCGCGAGCTGGAAGAGGAAACCGGCGTGACCGAAGCGATGGTCACGATCCTCAAACAGATGGAAGAACCGATCCCCTATGATCTGCCGGAAGAGCTGGTGGGCAAATTATGGGGCGGCAAATATCGGGGGCAGATGCAGGAATGGTTCCTGATGCGCTTCCACGGCAGCGATGCTGACATCAACCTTGAAGCTCACGGCCAGCCCGAATTCTGCGAATGGCGCTGGGTCGAGCCGGAGCAATTGCCCGAGCTGATCGTCCCTTTCAAGAGGCGCGTCTATCGCACTGTTCTGGAAGCATTTCGCGATTTGATCTAGTCAGTTTCGCCTGATAAATCTGAGAGGTCTGCTCCAGCCAAAGTAGCCGCCTCCATAGCGCTTGCCACGCAAAGCATCACGCCGGCACCTCCGGCCTTTGCGTAATCGACGCCCTCCGCAACTTTTGACGGTCGTTGGTCACCGTCAGCAATTTCCAAAGCAACGTCTGCAAACTGGCGCTTGGCAAAGAAAGCGTTGGCGCAAGCCTCCGAGGTATCCTTAGCCTTATCACGAGCTTCATCTGAAAATTCCGCAGGAACTTCCAAATTTTCATAAGCTCTCCAAGCCTCACCGCACTGATCGCGTGTCACTTTTGCAGTGGAGTATATTGTGTACACGCTAGAGCCGTTGCCAATTGACTCAAATTGAGATTGCAGTTCATTTGTGGAAGTGTCGCATGCTTCCGAAATGCTGATGATGCGATTATACCAAGCAACCGCAGCCTCTGCTTCTTGCACCTTGGCTTTTTCAAGCGCAGCTTGTTTGCTCTCTTTTGCCTTTTGATCAGCCTCTAACGCAGCTGCTTCACGGGTTGCCTTCTCTTCTGGCGTTTCAGCAGCAGAACTAAAAAAGCTCGCTAGGGCCGCAACACCAAAAACAGCGGCACCACCGATACCAAGAGTTTTCAGCGCGCTACGACCTTCTTGCCCACCGCCCTCAGCCATCTAATGCCCTACTCTCTACGAATTAAAACTCAGTTCTGCGAAACAGTCGCGTCCGGCAGCACCGTTTCCGCCGCCAGCATGCGCGGCTGCGGGCCGCGGGCAATGGCGGCGGAAAGGCGGCGGGTTGCCTCGCAGCGATTGCCGCACATGGATTGCAGCTTGGCCAGATTGCTGCGCGCCTTTTCAACCGCGCCCTTCTCAACCAGCGCTTCGCCTTCGCCGGAAATCGCGGCGAGATTGCCCGGATCGCGTTCCTGCGCTTCACGGTAATAGCGGATCGCCTTGCCCTGCAGCCCTTCGCGCCGTGCGGCCTCTGCAAGATCGAGATAGATCGGCGCATAGGCCGGATCGACTGCCAGTGCAGCTTCGAATGCATCAATCGCGCGTTGCGGTTGCCCGGCATCCAGCGCAGCGCGCCCTTCAGCAATCAGCATGGCCGCTCGTGGTGCCGGATCTCGCTCCGTTCCATGGCTCACACTGGCTGTGATCGCCAGAACCAGAGACAGGGCAGCGGCAGGACCAGCAAAGCGCATGATTAACTCCTTAAACGCAGGCGCAGAGGGGGCTTCAGGGGAAACCATAGCGCCAGAAGTTAACATGTCGAATCGAGGCAGGCGACGAAAAACCCGTCCGTACCGTCATGGTACGGAGTGAGGCGCATTCCTTGCCCATGAGCCCGCCCGAGGGGAAGCTGAGGAATCCGCGCAGACCAGCCGGATTGCGCGGAAAGGAAGGCCTCCACCTGCCCCGCCCCTTCTGCATCGAGCAGCGAACAGGTGATGTAGATGATGCGCCCGCCGGGCTTCACCAACTGTGCCGCAATCTCCAGCAGGCGCGCCTGCACGGCTGCGAATCGAGCAAGCGACTCGGGATCGAGTCGCCAGCGTGCTTCGGGGTTGCGGCGCCATGTCCCGGTGCCTGAACAGGGCGCATCAACCAGCACGGCATCCGCCCTGCCGACATGCTCCGCCAGCGCCTCCAGTTCCCTGTTCGGATCGAGCAGGAGCGTCTCGATCATCCCTGCCCCGGCGCGTGCGGCGCGCGGCGGCAAATTGCCCAGCCGCCGCTTGTCCGTATCGCAGGCAAGCAGCGTGCCGCGATTATCCATGGCGGCGGCCAGTGCGAGCGTCTTGCCCCCTGCCCCGGCGCACAGATCAATCACAAATTCGCCCGGCTGCGCTGCCAGCGCCATGCAGGCGATCTGGCTGCCATGATCCTGCACTTCGACCTGTCCGGATTTGTAGGCTTCCCACTGTTCCACCTGCGTGCCGAAGGGGAAGCGCAAAGCCTGCGGCGCGGCAAGTTGCTCGCCCGCTTCGGGCAAGTCCAGCGTAGCGCGGTCTGCCTTGAGCGTATTCACCCGCAGATCGAGCGGTGCCCGGCCCAGCAGAGCCTGCGCTTCCTCGCTCTCAATCCCGGTAGATGCCAGTGCCTGTTCCAGCCACGCAGGCGCTATGCCCGCCTCGGCAGCCGATTCTCCCTTGCCAACAGGGGCGGGGCCATGGGCAGACCCATCAAACAGAGGCAGGATCGCCGGATCGCTATCCGCCAGCCGCAGCATGGCCGCGCGGCCATTTGCAGGCACCGGCCCGCAGGCACGGATCGCGGCATAGACCAGTTCGCGCACTGCGCGCCGGTCCTTGCTCCCGGCATAGCGGCGGGCACGGAAAAAGTCGGCAATCAGCCGGTCAGCCGGGGCACCCTGCCCTTTGGCAGCGTCAAGAATGGCGTCGAGCAGCTCGATCGCCGCCTGGACTCTAGCGGCGGGAGTCATGATTCATCGCGTCGGATAATTCGGTGCTTCGCGAGTGATCGCGACATCGTGGACATGGCTTTCCGACAGGCCGGCATTGGTGATGCGCACGAATTTCGCCCGCTCGCGCAGGTCATTGATCGTGGCCGAACCGGTATAGCCCATCGCCGCC
>JAGREF010000284.1 GCA_020446665.1 Sphingomonadaceae bacterium | reverse complement strand
CGCTGCTCAAACCGATGAGCCAGGTCGCCGGGCGGATGAGCATCCAGGCCGGGGCAACCGCGCTGGAGAAGGCACAAGGCGGGCGCGGCGTGTTGCTGGGCGGGGTGCCGGGGGTGATGCCGGGCAAGGTCGTGGTGATCGGCGGCGGCGTGGTCGGCTGGAATGCGGCGCAAATGGCAGTCGGGCTGGGGGCGGATGTGACGATCCTCGACCGCGACCCGGAACAGCTCGAACGGCTGGGCATGTATTTTGAAAGCCGCGCCAAGACGCGTTTTTCGAACAAGGCCAATCTGGCGGAATCGGTGGCGGAGGCTGATCTGGTGATCGGGGCCGTGCTGGTGCCGGGGGCTGCTGCCCCGAAACTCGTCACCAGGGCAATGCTCGCCAGCATGAAACAGGGCGCAGTGTTGGTCGATGTGGCGATTGACCAGGGTGGCTGTTTCGAAACCAGCCATGCGACCACCCATGCTGATCCAACTTTTATCATAGATGGTATCGTCCACTATTGCGTGGCCAACATGCCTGGCGCTGTTGCGCGGACAAGCACCTATGCGCTCAACAATGTCACCTTGCCTCATGCGCTGCGCATCGCGGACCTCGGCTGGAAGGCCGCACTCAGGGGTAATCCGCATCTTGCCGAAGGGCTCAATGTCCATGCCGGGCAGGTTACCTATCAGGCAATCGCAGAGGAACTGGGATACCCTTATGTCGCTGTTTCCAACATATTGGACTGACGGGAAATTAACCTGAACTTTAGGATGATTTCCTAAGTCCCCCGGAATGGGGCAAGGGATAATCCGTTTCTGCATCAGCATGGTGGCGTTGTTGCTGTTCGTCGGCAGCGGCGGATCTGCCTGTGCTGCTGATGGCCCGGTCCTTTCCCCCCACTGCTTTGCCAGCGGCGTCATGGATGTAACCGACCCGGCCGGTGAATCGCTGGGCTCAAGCTGGAACTGCCAGACCCGGCGCGCTCCACTCGACATGGCCCGGACCTATGTTCGGTTCAAACTTTCCGACGATATGCAGAACCCGCCCAGCTTGCTGGTGGCGCGGCTGGGCCGGTTTGAACAGCTGACGCTGACCGTGGTCGATGATGACGGGGCATGGCGAAGCAAGACCATGCTGCCAGGTGACATGAAGGCAACTGCGAAGGGACCCTATTTCAAGGCAGAGCTACCCGAAGTCACCGCCGATTCTCGCTATGTTGTCGCTGCCTTTGATCGTCTCAACCACCGCGCTACCGCAGAAACGGCGCAGCTCTATTCGATTGACCCGGCCTTTACGGTTGCCCGCCAGCGTGACCTGATCGTTATTGCCATTATCCTTGGCATGTTACTGATGCCGCTGGCCTTCAACGCTGCCTTCTACCGTGTCCTGCGGGAAGACTTCATCCTCTGGCACAGCATGATGATCGGCGCCTTTGCCTTGCTGGTGGGGGTGCGCAGCGGGTTGATCAACCTGTTCTATTCACTTGATCTCATGACCTGGCGGACGATGCTGATCTGGGGGCTGGGCCTGGCCGCCGCTGCCGGTGTGCGCTTCATCCACAAGGTGATCGAACCTGGCAATCTTGATCCACTGACATCCAGACTGATGGCTATCCTGCCAGTCTGGACACTCGCTATTACCGGCATCCATGCGGCAGATATCAAACCGCTGCAGTCGCTGGGCGGGGATTTCCACTCCATCGGCATGGCCCCGGTTATCATTATATGCGTCTGGGCACTGTCTTCCGCCTTGTGGAGAGGTAGCCGCGCAGCCCGTTACCAGGTGATCGGATGGACCCCTCTGCTGGTCACCTTTTCCGCCCAGATCGTGACACAATTGCTGCCAGGGTTCTCCCCGGTGGAATGGTTGCTGATGTTCTATCTCGGCATCCTGGCAGAAGCGGTCGCGACCGCGCTGGGTGTGGCGGACCGGTTCCTTGACCTCAAGCGCCAGCGCGATCAGGCCCGCGTGCAAGCGCGCACGGCGGAAAGCGAGGCCGAGCGCGACCCGCTGACCGGGCTGATGAACCGGCGCGCGCTGGAGCCGCGTTTCGAAGCCTTGCGGGCCAAGGGATTTTCGACGCTTGCCCTGCTTGATTTGGACAATTTCAAGCGGATCAATGACGATTTCGGCCATGCCATGGGGGACAAGGTGCTGTGTGCGGCGGCGGAAGCTCTGGCTCCCGGCGATGATGTGCTGGCCATCCGCATGGGTGGTGAGGAGTTTGCCCTGTTGCTGCGCGGGCCGCATGCGGCCCAGCGTGCCGAGATGCGCCGCGAAGCGATCTCGCGGCACGTAGCGATGCAGGTGCAAGGGCTGGACCGGATGGTGACAGCCAGCATGGGCTTGCTGGAAATCACCGAGGGGCTGGGCGACTTGCCCTTTGACGAGTTCTACCTGCGCGCTGACCGACTGCTCTATGAAGCCAAGGAAAACGGGCGCAACCGCACCATGGCAGAGGCAATACGCCAATTCGCGCACCGTCCGCGGAGTGCAGATCGTCGTAGCGGAGAAGACCGGCGCAACGCACCAAGAATTGATGCTGCCTAACCGCCAAAGGGCTCAAAAGCTCTCGCGACTTCAGGCCTGACTCGCAGCAGACGCCCAGTCTCCCGATCCAGCATCGCCCAGGTGCTGCGCGCCGCAACAATCACCTTGCCCGCGCTATTGCGAAAATCCACGCAGCGATCAAACCGCGCCCCACGCGGGCCTTCGGGGATGAAGGTGGTCGCTTCGACCGTCTCCCCTTCCACCACGTTTCCGCGATAGTCGATCTCGTGCCGCGTCACCATCCAGACATAGGCCGCGACATGGGCAGGATCAGCCACCGCAGACCAATGCGATGTGGCGATTTCCTGCACCCATTGCAGCCAGACCGTGTTGTTCACATGGCCCAGCTCGTCAATGTGCTCCGGCCCGGCGGTGAATGTCATTGAGTAGCGATTACTCATGTTTCTTTCTGACCTACCTCTGCGCTGCTTGAGGCGTCGCCATCCTGACCTAACGCTGCGCTGCTTGAGGTCATTCCTAACTGCCAGAAAATAAACGCAAATTCCTCCGCCGTTTCCTTCAGGCTTTCAAACCGGCCTGACTTGCCGCCATGGCCTGCGCCCATATTGGTCTTGAGGATCAACTCGTTCTCATCGGTCTTCAACTCGCGCAATCTGGCGACCCATTTGGCCGGTTCC
>JAGREF010000283.1 GCA_020446665.1 Sphingomonadaceae bacterium | reverse complement strand
CCTCTTCATAACCGGCATAGGACGTCGCCTGCGCGTGCGCAGGTTCGGGCAGCACTGCCGACAAGCCAATTGCGCTGCCCGCCAGCAATCCGGCGGCCACTAATCCTGCCTGCATTCCACGCCAGTTCATGCACATCCCTCGATTTTCACTTCATCCAGCCGAAAGTCTGGCCAGCACAGGTGAGAAGTCAAGTGACAAGCGTGAAACGCTACTCCCAGAATGCGACGGAGCGCACTTCGATGCTGGAACGGATATGCGCCCCTTCCATCGAGCTATCAACAAAGGCGGTGTGTGGGCACCGCCAGGTGCGCGACGTGTCGCTGTCACAGAATTTGAAAAACAGTACGTCGTCGCGGTCCATGCCGGAAAAATACCACTATGTCAGATGAAGCGGCGCAACATATTGCCCGTTTCATGCATGCCCATTCGGTCGCCCCGGCCCGCAGCGCGGCGCGGCATCCGATTTTCGGCCAGATCCGCCACCTGATGGATGTGGGCGGCAGATCAGGTGTGTTCGCGAATGAAATTGCGCGCAAATGGCCAGAGCTGAAAGCGACCGTGATGGATCTGCCCGCCATGGCGCGCGCTGCGCAAAGCTATGTCGACCGGGCAGGCATGGCCGCGCAGGTCGATACGGCTGGCGTCAACATGTTCGAACAGGACTGGCCAACCGGGCCGGACGCGCATTTCTTCTCCAATGTCTTCCACGACTGGCCAGAGGAGACCAACAGCGTGCTCGCTCAGAAGAGCTTCGCCGCCCTGCCCAGCGGCGGAACCATCACCCTGCACGAAATGCTGATGGATGATGATGGCTGCGGGCCGTGGATCCCGGCCGCCTTCAGCCTGCTGATGCTGCTCGGCACGCTGGGCAAGCAATATACTTTCGAGGAATTGCGCCTGATCCTGGAAGGCGCGGGCTTTACCGACGTCCAGTCCGTGCGCAGCGGAATGAACCATTATTCGCTCGTTACTGCGATTAAGGGGGCCTGACCCTGAAGTCTGAATATAATCAGAATAGTAAGCTTAACGTCGCGCTAACCCTGTCCTGCTATGCCCTCAGTGAAAGACGCATTGGGGGCAGGTGATGCTGAAGAAGATCTGGAATGACATGGTCGGCGGTACCGGCGTGGAATATGCGGTGATCGCGATGGTTATCTCCATTGCCGCGATTGGCGGCTATGTTTCGCTGGGCAATGAAGTCACGTCCAATTGGGACACTGTGAACCAGGAAGTCACCAACGCCAACAAAGGCAACAAGTAAGCCCCGGCCCCTTGGGGCAAGGGCCAGCTTGCAACTTATTCCGCCGGGATCGCCAGGTCCGGCAGGTCTTGCTGCGTCTGCCGTGCATCGAGCAGGGGCCGCAGCACGCGTGACGAGAACACGATCCCGACCACCATCGCAATCACGAAACCGCCAATTGCCAGCGGCGTGATCGCCACATTGACCAGTGCCGGGCCCGGGCAAATGCCGGACAGCCCCCAACCGATCCCAAACAGCACAGCACCACCCAGAAGGCGGCGATCCACCGGCGTCTTTGGCGGCGTGTCAAAGCTTGCCGACACAAGCGGTGTCGCGCGGCGACGGGCAAGCCAGAAGATCGGGGTCGCCGTCATGACAGCCCCACCCATTACGAATGCAAGGCTCGGGTCCCATTGGCCGGCTATGTCGAGGAAACCGAACACTTTGTCCGGGCTGGTCATGCCGGAAATGACGAGGCCAAGGCCGAAAACGAGGCCAGCGATAAATGAAGCAAAAGCGCGCATCAGAAGCCTCCGTGGCGGGTGATGAAGACTGTCAGGCCAGCGGCGAACATGAATGTGGCAACCGCTGCCAGACTGCGCGGGGAAAAACGCGACAAGCCGCAAACGCCATGCCCGCTGGTGCAGCCATTGCCGAGATCAGTGCCAATGCCGACCAGCAAGCCTGCAACCAGCAGCATCCCTGGCGCAACCGCTTCAATCCCGGCAGTCACCTCTGGCCCGGCCCACAACACGGCACCCAGCCCGGCAACCAGCAAACCGGCGATGAAGGCCACAGCCCAGCTGCGCTGGCTCCACCCGGTGTAGGAACTGCGCTTTGACCCCACCATCGCGATCCGGGCGATCCCGGTTATGCCGGCAATCTCGCCTGCAAACAGATAAAGCCCGCCCGCGGCAAGGCCGATCAAGACACCGCCGAACAGGGGGAGGATAAAGGGTTCAAACATCACAAATCGCCTCAACCGGGATAGTTACAGCTCCCAGCTAGGCGATCTGCGGCAAAGCAAAAGACAGCTTTGGTTTCACCATATGAAGGTGAAGTTTAGCAGCAGCTAAAGTAGCGCTTTCGCATGGATGGAACCGGCCCTTCCCTGCAATCAGGAAAGGGCCGGCCTGTCATGTGTCAGGCGTCTACGGTGTCGCTGCGGCCCACGCTCGACCAGTCGATCTGGCGCGTGGCATACATCACCCCGGCAAGGGCAAAGAACAGCAGGACAGAACCGATCATCAGCGACCATGCTTCAAGGCTGAGCAGGACATAGAGCAATCCGTACAGCCCCAGCAGCAAGGCCCCGATAAATCGCGCCCGTTTCCAGCTGCCTAGCACCGCCGCGCTATAGGCAGTGAGCAGCCCGATAATTGCGCCGCTGGCGACGAGATAGGCGAGCGTGAAGCCGATCACTTCGGAGAAGGCGAGCAGCATCACGAAGAACAGCACCAGCCCGGCCCCGCTCAGCAGATATTCCGCCGCTGCAACCCGCGCGCCGCCGACAATGTCGAACATCAGGAATGCAAGGAAAGTGAAGCCGATAAACAGGAAGCCATATTTTACCGAGCGATCCACCCGGCTATATACATCGACCGGATCGACCAGCCGGATCGTCGCCGCCATGGACTGGCCGGTACCGACCGGTTCTGCATAAATGACGCTGCGCCCATCAGGCTCTGAGACATTGGGCGCGCCGGGATCATCATCCAGCACCAACGCCTGACCCAGGGCAAGATTGGTAACAGACCAGGTGGCGGCAAAGCCTTGCGCGCCGGTTTCATGTTCGGGCAGGAAATCCCCTTCAAAGCTGGGATGCGGCCAGCTGGAGCTGGCTTTCCATTCCGTGCTGCCACCACGCGGGACCAGGGTAAGCGAGCGGCTGCCACGCAGCGAATAAGACCAGACAACGTCCAACGGCTCACCATCGGTCCATTCGAAATAGCCGAAAAAGCCCGATCCATTGCTGGAGGCCACGCCATTGCCCGGCTTGAGCGGCAAGGCAGTGCCGTTGACCGAAACCTTCGTATCGGTCTGCAGCCCGCGCGAATCCGATGCGCCAAAGCGGAATTCTGCTTCATTCAGCAGCAATTGCTCGCGCTTGACGCCGAACCGTTCAAGATCAGGCGGGAGCACGAATTTTGCCGTGCCGCCCAGTTTGGCGAGATAGATCACGGTCTTGTAGATCGACCGTTCCTTCACATCAGGATCAATCTCGGTCGTAACCTGCTGACTTTCAGGCGAAAGGAACAATTCGTCGCGCTCCACCACGGTGCGGGTCACGGTCTTGCCATCGACCTGCTCCGACGTGACGCGTTCCGCGCGATAGGGGATCACCAACACAGGGCCGGACACGACCTGCGCACCGCCCCAGCCCACAGTGATGGAATCCTGCGCCACGCGCGCCTGATGCTGCCGGTCATAGACCAGCGCATAGACCGCCAGCAGCGGGATAAGCAGCGCGCCGCCAATCAGCACGGCGAAGAGTAACTTGATTCCAGGTGAGCGTTCGCGTGCCATTCATTCCTCCCATCAGTCACGACGAAACGTGCTTTATGCGCGACGAATGAATTCCACCTGAACCAGCGCATGAGCTTCAGAATGTGGAACGGGCAGGACGCTAACGCATCCCGCCCGCACCGCCACCCCACGAATATGGGGGGACCGGAAATGTCCTGGATCAGCTCTCCCTGGAGAACTCGGCAATCTTCTCGTCGATTGCCTGCAACGCCTTTGCCCTGACATCGTCTTCCAGATTGAGGTCCTTGGCGATTGTCTTGCGCGCTTCTTTCAGGCCAGCCAGCGCCTGGGCCGCGACCTGCGTCTTGCAGATGGCGATGTGCTTGTTGCCGTCGTCATCGACCCATTCATTGACCATGCCATCGCCATCAGATTCGCAGCGAACCTCGATCTTGATCGGCTTTGCGCCATCCTCTCCCCGGAATTCCATCCGGGCAACCCGCACCTCACGCTGGGCCGCCTTGCCTTCGGCTCTGGCATCCTTTTCAATCGCGTCGAAATCAATGCCATATTTCTTTTCAAACTCGGCTCGCTGCTCAGGGCTCAATTTCTCACCATTTTTCAGCACGATCCGCCGTTCGCGGCGTTCGACACGTTTTTCGCCGTCAGGCCCGGCATCCTCTTCTTCAACCTTGACGACGAAGACCTTGTGATCCCCATCTTCCGGCGCATCAGCCGCGGACTGCGCCAACAAGGCTGGCGGTGCCGGAGGGGCTGGCGGCTGCGGCGCAGCAGGTGCCAACGGCGCCGCCGGAGCCGCAGGAGCGGCTGGCGCGCCTGGCACAGGCGCTTCGGCGTAGGAAATCGACGCGGTCAGGGGCAGCGCCACAATAGCACCAGCCAGCAAGGCTTTTCCGGCAAAGCGGCGGCGGGGGGAATGATCAGACATAGTCAGGCTCCTCAAACGGTGGATTATGCTCTTTTCGCCCAGTACGGGGCAGGCCATGGGGGCAGCCAGCGCGACATTCGGTCCGGCGGCGAAACCAGCAATGACACTGGCATAGGTAGCGCGATCCTGGCTGCTGCGCGTGGCGACAACGCAGGCATCGCAGGCAGCCTCCTGGTCACGCCGCAGTGCATGCCAGCCATACCAGGCGAGCGGGTTGAACCAGTGGAGGGCAAAGAGCGGCTGTACCAGCATATTGGCCAGCAGATCATGCCGGGCATGGTGGGCAAATTCATGCGCGAGGGCAAAATCGCGATGTTTCCGGTCATGCAAAGCCAGAAATCCCGGCGGCAGGGCAATTACCTTATCCAGCACGCCAAAAGCGATCGGCGCAGTGGCGGCGGGCGTTTCGACCAGCCGCACCTTGCCTTCTTCACCCACCGGTCGGGCATCTTCCAGCAATTCGCTCCTCATACGGAAATAGCCTGCAAAACGCCGCCAGAGGAAAACCGCAACCCCGGCCAGCCACAAGGCCAGCAGCACCGAAATCAGGGGTTCCCAGCCAAAGCCGGGATTCGATGCCAGCAGCGGCGATGCAGCAGCCGGGGCGCCCTCCTCCACCAATGTAACCATGACTGACCCGGAGGGACTGTTAGCCGGGGCAAGCCATGCCGGTAGAACCAGCGGAGGCAGGAACAGACGCAGCAAGGGCAGCGCCCACAGGCCATAGGCTGCCTGCGGGCCAAACCAGCGCGCAACCGGGCGGCGCAGGATCAAAACCACAGCGATCAGCGCGGCTGTCCAGACGAGCGTGTCGATCATCCACCCGGTCATTTGCGCATCTCCTTCAGCAAAGCTTCGATCTCCGAAAGGTCGCTTTCCGTCAGCGCTTCCGCCTCTGCGAGATGAGCGAAGAGTGTGGCCGGGCGGCCGCCAAACAAGCGCTCAACCAGCCGCCTTGATTCAGTGCCGACATAATCCGCGCGCTGAAGCAGGGGAGAATAGAGGAAGCGTCGCCCATCAGGCTGCGTTGAAACTGCCTGCTTGGCCACAAGGCGCGAAAGCAGGGTCTTGACGGTTGCGAGGCTCCAGCCACGATCATCGCCGACTGCATCCGCAACCTCGGCAGCAGTGAGCGGAGCCTTGCTCCAAAGAGCCTCCATCACCGCGTGTTCGGCTTCGCTGATGCGCTCTGGCCTTCCCTCTTCCGGCAAGCTCATGCTGTCCTCCCGCTCTTATGATTACATCTGTAGGCGCATCGATTACGGATGTAAACATGAAGCATGGATGAACGGCTGTTCAGCCTCGACAAACGACGTTAAAGCGCCACCATGACCCGCGCATTCACAGTCCCGCACAGCATTCGCAAGCTTGCCGAGTGCCATAATATCGCGGATTTCCGCGCCCTCGCCCATCGCAAGCTGCCCTATCCCGTGTTCCATTACATTGATGGCGCAGGCGATGATGAGCTGACCAAGGGGCGCAACACCGCCGCCTATGACGATGTTGACCTGGTCCCCAATGTGCTCGCCGGGGTGGAGAGCATCGACACCTCCATCACGGTGATGGGCCGCAAGACGGACTTGCCGCTGATCCTCTCCCCCACCGCGCTCCAGCGTCTGTTCCACTGGCAGGGAGAGCGTGCAGTGGCCCGCGTGGCAGAGCAGCACAATCTGTGGTTCGGCATTTCCAGCCTTTCCAGCGTCAGCATCGAAGAGGTCGGCGCGAATTATGCCGGGCCCAAGCTGCTGCAATATTACTATCACAAGGATCGCGGCCTGAACGCCGCGCTGGTGGAACGCGCCAAGGCGGCAAATTTCGATGCGATTGCATTGACGGTGGACACGATCGTGTCCGGCAATCGCGAACGCTGCAAGCGTAGCGGCTTCACCACGCCGCCCAAATTCACCCCGCGCAATTTCCTGTCCTATGCCACGCATCCGGCATGGGGGCTCAACTTCCTCTTCCGCGAAAAATTCAGCCTGCCCAATCTGGAAACCCATGTGGCAGAGGGCAGCAGCAGCGCGATTTCGATCCAGGACTATTTCAACTCCATGCTCGATCGGAACATGGACTGGAAAGCGGTGGAGCAATTGCGCAATGACTGGGGCGGCACCTTCTGCCTGAAGGGCGTGATGAGCGTGGCCGATGCGAAGCGCGCGGCAGAGATTGGCTGCGATGCGATCATGATTTCCAATCATGGCGGGCGGCAACTGGATGGCAGCCGCGCGCCCTTTGATCAGCTGGAAGAAATCGTCGATGCGGTGGGTGACCGGAGCGAAGTAATCTGCGATGGCGGCGTGCGGCGCGGCACCCATGTGCTCAAGGCTCTGGCAACCGGCGCCACGGCAGCCTCGGGCGGGCGGCTCTATCTCTATGCGCTGGCGGCTGCGGGTGAAGCAGGCGTGGAGCGCGCGGTGACGATCCTGAAGGAAGAGATCGAACGCGGGATGCGGTTGATGGGCGTTACCAGCGTGGACCAGCTCAACCGGGATATGCTGCGTCGGCGGTAAATTCTGGCATGATGGGCACATGCTGAAACGATTCGCCCTGCTGCTCGCTGCCTTGTTCACTGCCCCTTTGCTGGCACAGGAACCGCCGCCGCCGGTGAATCCGCTGCCCCCTCCGCCGCCTGCGGTGGAATATGTCGCGATGGAAACGACACTGGGCACGATCACAGTGGAGATCGAAGTCGAACGAGCGCCCGTCACCGCAGCCAACTTCCTGCGCTATGTCGATGAAAAGCGCTATGACGGGACGGTCTTCTACCGCGCCATGCCGCTGGAATGGGGGGAGCAGCCCAACGGGCTGATCCAGGCAGGCACGCAATATGATCCCAAACGCACCTTGCCCCCGATCAAGCACGAACCAACCAGCGAAACCGGCGTGCTACATGTCAAAGGCGCGCTATCCATGGCCCGCTTCGCGCCCGGCACGGCAACGGGCGATTTTTCCATCATGCTGCAGGAACAGCCAGCCATGGATGCAGACCCGGCATCGGAAGACCCGGAGGTTCGGGCAGGCTTCGCCGCTTTTGGCAAGGTGGTTGATGGCTGGGATGTCGTCCATGCCATCCACGCCGCGCCGACCGATCCGGACAAGGGCGAAGGCTGGATGAAAGGGCAGATGATCGCAGATCCGGTCAAGATCATCAGGATGCGCCGGGTGGCTGCACCTGTCAGCGCGCCGCCCGCCCCGCCTGCCTCGACGGACATGATCGGGGCAGAGGCTCCTGCTGCGCCTCCGCCAACGGACTAAGGGTTATTCTCCGCAATAGAGCGCCAGCTTTGCCGACTGTTCCGTGCCACGAAAGCGGGCATGGATGGTCAGTTCGCCAGCGCAGGTCGCATCTGGCAGCCAGAGCGGGCTGGACACACTGCCCGCATCGGTGAGCAATATCCCGTCAAAACGCCGACTGCGGATGATCTTGCCTTTTTCATCGGCAACCCACAGCTCCAGAGTGTCGTAGATATAGTCCTCTTTCGGACCAGTGATGGTCGCCACC
Source organism: Sphingomonadaceae bacterium (assembly GCA_020446665.1). Lineage (GTDB taxonomy): Bacteria > Pseudomonadota > Alphaproteobacteria > Sphingomonadales > Sphingomonadaceae > JACXVD01. The sequence continues at coordinate 2,102 of JAGREF010000283.1, read as the reverse complement.
ACCAGCACATCATCGGCGGGGCCTTTTTCCCCATCGCCGATGATCGTGTTCCACGCGGCGAACTGCTCGCGCTCCAGCAAATTGTCAGACAGCTGGCCGGTATCCTTGTAGTAGAAATGCGCGCTCAGCCGGTCGAGCCGGTTGCCATCATCTGCCTGCGCCGCGAGCGGGGACGCCAGCAGCATTGCGGCAAGCATGGCCGGGAATATTTTACGCATCATCAGGCTCCTTCTCCGGTCAGGATCGGCGGCACGGCTGCGACAGGTCCATCACGCGCCCGTTTGAGACTTTTTCTCGCGCGCAAGCAACTCTGCCTTGATCTCTGTCCCATAGGCATAGCCACCCAGCCCGCCATCGGCAGCTATTACCCGATGGCAGGGGATCAGAACCGCGATGTTGTTCGCGCCATTGGCACCGCCCACTGCCCGGCTGGCTTTCGGATTGCCCAGCATCGCCGCCTGTTCGCCATAGCTGCGAGTCTCACCCGGCGGAATTTCGCGCAGGGCCTGCCAGCAAGCTTGCTGAAACGCAGTGCCCCTCACATCGAGCGGAATATCTGAGCCGGTGCCAGGATGCTCGACCGCTTGCGTCACCCGCTCAAACAGATCGCGGAACTGGTCACTGCCCGCGATCAGATCAGCATTCGGAAAGCGGGCGCGCAATTCCGCTTCGCCTTCATTGAAGGACAAGCAGCAAACCCCCTGTTCCGTTGCCGCCACCAGCATGGTGCCGAGCGTGGTTTCGACATTGGCCCAGTGGATCACCCGGCCCTTGCCCCCATTGCGCCAGTCGCTGGCTGTCATCCCCATCCGGTCTTTCATCCCTGCGTAAAACCGTGACGGTGCTTCGTAGCCTGCTTCATATATGGCATCGGTCACAGTGACAGCCCCGGCCAGTGCTTCTTTCGCACGCTCTTCGCGCAGGGAACGGGAATAGGCTGCAGGGGAAAGGCCCGTCGCCCGTTTGAAAATGCGCTGGAAATGCGAAGGCGAATAGCCGGTGAGCGCACCCAGACCTTCAAGCGTCGCGCTTTCTCCTGCCTTGATCGCATCAATCGCCGTCCGCACCGCTGCTTCATCGCGGGCGACATCATCGGGCAGGCAACGCTTGCAGGCGCGCAGCCCCGCCGCCCGCGCCTGTTCCCCGCTGGCGAAGAAGCGCACATTGCGCCGTGCGGGGTGGCGGGCGGCACAGCTGGGGCGGCAATAGATGCCCGTGCTGAGCACGCCGGTGACAAAGCACCCGTCAAACGCCCGGTCGCGCCGCCGCACCGCAGCCCATGCCGCTTCCTCGTCAATCCCATCACTCATTGCTGGCATTCCTTACAAGATATGCCGGTCCAATGCACTCATGCGGGGAAGGAATGCATCCCGAAGCTTGCGATCAAAGCCAATGCGCGCTTAATCCCTTCGCATGAACCGGATTGCGACCCTTTTGCTTGCGCTGCTTGCGCTGTTGTTGCCCGCCACCACCCAGGCGGACCCTGCCGACATCAACGCCGCGGCGCGCGGGGTTGTGCGTGTGGTGATTATCGGCTCGGACGGGGACGAAATCTATCCGATCAGCCACGGGACCGGTTTTGCGGTGACACCAACCCGGATCGTCACCAATGCCCATGTCGTGCGCGATGCCGTGGTGGATGAGACGCTGCGGATCGGGATCGTGCCCAGCGAAGGGAATGATTCCTCCTTTGCCAAGCTGATATCCTTCAGCCCCAAAAACGACCTGGCCCTGGTCCAGATCACCGGGGATCTGCGCTTGCCGCCGCTGACCATGTCTGGCGGTGAAAGCAAGGATGCGGGCGAAGTGACCTCGGTCGGCTACCCCGCCAATGTCGATCGTGCACAGGGCCTGCGCATTTCCGACATCTTCCGCAGCCAGAACCCGGTGAAGAGCCGCGGCTTTATCTCTGGCAAGCGACCGACACGGGAATTCGATACGATCCTGCACACCGCCCCGATTGCGCGCGGCAATTCTGGTGGCCCGCTCCTGGATGGCTGTGGCCGGGTGCTGGGCGTGAACAGCTTTGGTGCTGATTCGGAAGGGGCAGATGCGGAATTCTATTTCGCCGTCTCCAACCGGGAGCTGCTCCCCTTCCTGCG
>JAGREF010000282.1 GCA_020446665.1 Sphingomonadaceae bacterium | reverse complement strand
CACATCCTCTCCAACCTGCCTTACAATGTCGGCACGGCGCTGTTCACAGGCTGGATGGGCGGCGAAAGCTGGCCCCCGCAATGGGCGAGCCTGACGCTGATGTTCCAGCAGGAAGTCGCCCAGCGCATCACCGCCGCGCCCGGCGGTTCCGCCTATGGCCGCCTCGCCGTGCTCGCCCAGTGGCGCTCGGTTGCGAAGCTGGCGATGAAAGTCCACCGCAGCGCCTTCACCCCTCCGCCCAAGGTGATGAGTGCGATTGTCCATGTCGTGCCGGGGGAGATGCCGCAGGGCGTCTCTGCCCGCACGCTTGAACGGCTGACCGAAGCCGCTTTTGGCCAGCGCCGCAAAATGCTGCGCCAGAGCCTGAAGGGCATGCCCGGCGCGGTGGAAGCGCTGGCGACACTGGGGATTGAGGATACGCGCCGCGCGGAAACGCTGAGCGTGGGGGATTTCGTGGCGCTTGCACGTGCATTAAGCTAAGTCAGCGACAACAAACGACACAACAGGGGGCAGTGCCGTGAAGGAGCAACAGTACCGTCCCATCCTTGCGATTGTTGCCCTGATTGTATTTGTCGACATGGTCGGCATCGGGCTTATCCTGCCTGTCATGCCCCAGTTGGTTGGCGAAGTGGCGGGAACCAGCATCAGCACTTCAGCCGAAATCGGCGGCATGCTGTTGTTTGCCTATGCCGTCATGCAGTTTCTTTTCGCCTCTTTCATAGGTGGGCTGAGTGATCGCTACGGTCGGCGACCTGTTCTCCTCATCACGCTTACGGCACTGGGTCTGGATTATGTCATCATGGCGCTCGCACCCACTTTGACGTGGCTTGTGGCAGGGCGGGCAATATCCGGCGTCATGGGCGCAAGCTGGGCAGCTGCAAATAGTTGCGTAGCTGATGCAGTGCCTGTCCCGAAACGTGGGGCCGCATTTGGATTATTGGGGGGCGCAGGTGCGGCGGGCTTTGTACTTGGTCCCGCAATCGGCGGGGTCGCGGGTGAGTGGAGCACAAGGCTGCCCTTCGTAATTGCCGCAACCCTCGCCCTGTCCGGAGCAGTTGCAGGCTATTTCCTGCTCAAGGAAACCCTGCCTCCTGAACGCAGGCGTCGCTTCAGCGCAGGCCGGGCCAATCCATTCGGAACATTGCTACAGGCCGCCAAGACCCCGTTTGTTTTCAGTTCACTGGTGACAATATTCTTCATGCAATTATCCGCTCAGGCCCAAATGTCGATCTGGGCATATTGGGGCGAACTGACATTCGGATGGACACCCCTGGTCAGCGGATCGACCATCGCATTCTACGGTGTCATGATCGTCATAATGCAGGCGCTGATTGTAGGCCGCATGATCGAACGTTTTGGCGCAGCTGCGGTAGCACGATGGTCATTGCTGTTGGGGCTCCCCAGCTACGCCCTGCTGGCGACTGCGACCAGTACGGGCATGGTACTTCTGGCTATTGTCGTCGGTAGCTTCACCGGCTTGACCTTCCCGGCAATGCAGAGCCTTATGACCCAAAAGATCAGCGAAGATTCACAAGGTGAACTGCAAGGGGGCATTGCCAGCGTCATCGGCCTGACCGCAATCATAGGCCCGCTTATGATGACTCAAATATTCGGACATTTCACGGATCAAACCGGCCTGTTTTTGCCCGGAGCCCCCTATCTTCTGTCAATGATCCTGCTGACCATTGCGATCCTCACGCTATGGCGGGCATACCGTACAAACTGACACGAGGGTTGCGTAAAATTGAACCCGTCAGCGGGTTAGTCTCTGGCTATTGCCGAAACAGCCTGCACCCGCTGCTGGCCGCGCCATAGCTGTAACCCCAGCTGCGATAGCCCGCCACATCCACATGGAACCGCCCGGCGCGATCAGCCTTAGCCGGATCAAAATAGGCCCCCAGCCCCATCCTGCTGCGCGGGCCAAGCTGCGCTTGCAATGCGCAAAGCTGGCGGAACATGTCGCGCTTGTCCGTCTGGTCCGGCGCGATCAGGTCAAGCGCGTGGAAGCCGAGATGCTTGCTGCGGCTCGCTCCGCCGATGCAGCTATTGAACTGTTCTGTCCGATAGGATGAGACGACTTCCAGCCGGCCCAGCTGCGGCACGACATGGTCGCGCAGCATTTCCAGCGCGGGGACGATATTGGCCCATTTCTCCCGCGGAGGGAGCAGGAATTGTGGCCGTTCACATTTGCGCGCGCGGTTCGCATCGGTGCGCAGCAATTGCCAGTCGGGCACCACGCCGGAAACACCCTGTTCGCCGAGGAATTGCGTGAATTCGTGGAATCCCTCGCGATTGCGCGAATCCTCGCGCAGCCAATCGGCAAAGGCTTCCTGCGAATAGGGCTCCGGCCCGGCTAGCAGGCTGTGCCCATCGCGGCTCAATGCCCACCACGAACCGCCCAGCAACCCCAGCAACAGAATCAGGACAAGGAGACGGCGCGCCATGCGCCGGTGCTTAGCCTGCTTTCTTCACCTGCCGCCAGTGGTGCAGCAGCGGTTCGGTATAGCCGCTGGGCTGTTCCACGCCCTTGAACACCAGGTCCATGGCAGCGCGGAAGGCCGGGCCGTCCTCGTTGCCCACCAGCGGTTCATAGGCCGGATCGCCCGCATTCTGCGCATCGACCTTGGCCGCCATACGGCGCAGGCTGTCCATCACCTGTTCGCGCGTGCACACGCCGTGGAGCAGCCAGTTGGCCATGTGCTGGCTGGAAATGCGCAAAGTCGCCCGGTCTTCCATCAGGCCGACATCGT
>JAGREF010000281.1 GCA_020446665.1 Sphingomonadaceae bacterium | reverse complement strand
CCATCGGGTGGGCGTCGCGGCGGAACCCGCGGAACAGGCTCATCAGCTGTTCGTGCACCATGGTGTGACGCGTGATGGTGTTTTCGAAATCGTGCAGTTCGTCCTTGCTCGGCAATTCGCCATTGAGCAGCAGGTAGGACACTTCCATGAAGCTGGAATGCTCGGCCAGCTGCCCGATGGGGTAGCCGCGATGCAGCAGCACGCCTTCTTCACCGTCAATATAGGTCAGCGCGCTTTCGCAGCTGGCCGTGGAGGTGAAGCCGGGATCGAAGGTGAAGGCGCCGGTCTTGCCATACATCTTGCGGATATCGACCACATCGGGGCCGGTTGTGCCTTCCAGGACCGGGAAATCATAGCTCTTCCCGCCCAGTTCGAGTGTTGCATTCTTGTCCGACATGATCGTCTCCTTAACCCCCTGTAGGTGCCGCTGGCTCAGGCCGCTTGCGCGTCGAGCCGCGCAAGGCTCTCTTCCCGGCCCAACAGCACCAGAACATCGAAAATACCGGGCGAGGTGGTCGTCCCGGTGAGTGCTGCACGCATCGGTTGCGCCAGCTTGCCAAGGCCCAACCCGAGCTCCTCTGCCATTGCCTTGAGACTGGCTTCGAGAGGCTCGATTGTCCAGTCGTTTTCAGCCCCTAGACGGGCAGAAATTTTTGTCAGCAGCGCCCGCCCGTCTGCATCAAGCAGGGCGGCGGCTTTTTCCGTCATCTCCAGCGGGCGCTGGCGGAACAGGAAAGCGGCCCCTTCGGCCAGCTCGATCATGTCGCGGGCACGCGTCTTGAGTACGGGCATGGCCTGTTCCAGCAAGGCTGCATCCGCTTGCGGGCCAATCCGCTCTGCGGTCAGCCGGGCCAGACGGGCATCGTCTGCTGCGCGGATATAATTGCCATTCATATTGAGCAGCTTCTTCATGTCGAAGCGGCTCGCGCCCTTGTTAACGCCGCTGATATCGAACAACTCGACCGCTTCTGCGCGCGTGAATTCTTCCTTGTCACCGTGGCCCCAGCCAAGGCGCATAAGATAGTTGAACAGTGCTTCCGGCAGGATGCCCAATTCGTCGCGATAGGCATCCACGCCCATGGCCCCGTGTCGCTTGGACAGCTTGGCACCGTCATTGCCATGGATCAGCGGGATATGGGCATAGGTCGGCTCTGCCCAATCGCCTTCGATTTCCTGCATCGCACGATAGATCGGCAGCTGGCGAAAGGCATTGTTGAGATGGTCATCACCGCGGATAACATGCGTCACGCCCATATCGTGGTCATCCACGACAGCGGCGAGCATATAGGTGGGCGTCCCGTCTGCGCGCAGGATGATATAATCATCCAGTTCGGCGTTTTTGACCGAAACCTTGCCCTGCACCTGATCCTGGATCGTGGTTTCCCCGATATCGGGCGTTCTCAGGCGGACAACGAAAGGTGCGCCGGCCGGAGCTTCGGCAGGGTCGCGATCCCGCCAGCGGCCATCATAGCGCAAGGGCTGTTTGGCAGCGCGCTGCGCAGCGCGCATCTCTTCCAGCTCCTCCGGTGTGGCATAGCAGCGATAGGCGTGGCCATGTTCGAGCAGCATGTGAGCAACTGCAGCGTGGCGATCGGCGCGCTGCGATTGGAAAGTCGGGGCTTCGTCATAATCAAGACCCAGCCAGTCGAGCCCATCCAGGATCGCATCAATCGCTTCCTGAGTGGAGCGCTTGCGGTCCGTGTCTTCGATGCGGAGCAGCGCCTTGCCGCCGTGATGGCGCGAAAACAGCCAGTTGAAAAGGGCGGTGCGGGCGCCGCCAATATGCAGGAATCCGGTCGGAGAAGGTGCGAAGCGCGTAACAACCTTGCCGCTATCGCTTGCCATATCCGCCTGCTTCCTTTCCAATACACATCATGGCTTCGAGCAGTGCCGATGTGCCCATAGAGGGCGGGGGCGACCCGGCAAATGCTGCACTGCAGCGCCAATGGCGCAATGGCCGAGGATTGTCCAGCTTTGCTGATGCTTTCGAGCATTTTCTCGCAGCTGCGGGATTTGATCGCGGGCCCTGGCTGGTGGTGGGGCTGGCCACGGGAATCGCGCTGTGGTTCATTCTCGACAGCCCATGGCAATGGAGCTCGGCCATAGGCGCGTCTCTGCTGGCGGCGATTGCCGCTGCGGCCTTGTGGCGGGAGCGCGATGGCAGGGTGCAAATGCGCATGGCCGCTATCGGGCTCGGGCTCGCCGTGGCTATCGGGATCGCGTTGATCTGGGCCCGCTCCGAAGTCGTCGGGGCAAAGCCCATCGAGCGCCCCGGCGTCGAGATGTTCCAGGCTCGCATTCTTGAACGGCAGGAACAGCCTGCGCAGGGCAGGATTCGGCTGGTGCTGGCAAGGCGCGATCCGGCGAGCGGGGAGGCGCAGAAGCTGCGGGTCAATGTTCCGCTCCAGCAGGATGTGGCGGGACTGGAGGAAGGCGCGACGATCCGCTTGCGGGCGCGGCTGATGCCACCCGCACCGCCCATGCTGCCGGGCGCCTATAATTTTGCGCGGGCGGCATGGTTTCAGGGACTGGTTGCGACCGGCTCTGTGATGGGGGAGATCGAGATAGTCGAGCCTGCAGTGGGAGGCGGCGTTCTGGCCCGGTTGCAGCGGAGCCTGTCTGGCCATGTGCGTGCGCGCTTGGATGGATCGGCGGGGACTATCGCTGCGGCCTTTGCCAGCGGTGATCGGGGCGGGATCGCACAGGCCGATGAAGAGGCGATGCGCGATGCCGGGCTGACGCATTTGCTGTCGATCAGCGGGTTGCATGTCAGCGCAGTGATTGCTGCGGCCTATTTCCTTGCGCTCAAGCTGCTGGCCTTGTGGCCATGGCTGGCGCTGCGCGTGCGTTTGCCGGTGATGGCCGCCGGGATCGGCGCGCTGGCGGGGATCGGCTACACATTGCTGACCGGATCGGAAGTGCCGACCGTGCGTAGCTGCGCGGCGGCGGTGCTGGTGCTGATCGCACTGGCCATGGGGCGTGAGCCATTGAGTTTGCGCATGGTCTCTGTCGCTGCAGTATTCGTATTGCTGCTGTGGCCGGAATCGCTGGTGGGGCCGAGTTTCCAGATGAGCTTTGCCGCAGTGATCGCGATTGTTGCCTTGCATGAAAGCCAGTGGGTGCGCGCTTTCCTTGCCCCTCGAGAAGAGGGGATGCTGGCGCGCGGTGGGCGCAATATGGCGATGCTGCTGATCACCGGGCTGGTGATCGAGATCGCGCTGATGCCGATCGTGTTGTTCCATTTCCATCGCGCCGGGGTTTACGGGGCCTTTGCCAATGTGCTGGCGATCCCGCTGGTGACCATCGTGTCCATGCCGCTTATCGCGATTGCCTTGCTGTTCGATGTGGTTGGAGCGGGCGCGCCCTTCTGGTGGCTGGCGGGCAAGTCGCTCGACGGATTGCTGGCAATTGCGCATTGGACAGCGGGGCAGCCCGGCGCGGTCAAGCTGATGCCCCAGATGGGCGGGTGGACCTATGCATTGTTCCTCGCCGGGGGACTGTGGCTGGCCCTGTGGAAAGGGCGGGCGCGGTTGCTGGGTTTTGCCCCGGCGGCATTGGCGAGCGGGATATTGCTCGCAACCCCGGTTCCTGATGTGCTGATTTCCGGCGACGGGCGGCATGTCGGGATTGCCGGGGAAGGGGATCGGTTGCTGGTGCTGCGCGAGGGACGGAGCGATTATGCGAAGGACAATCTCCTCGAACTGGCGGGCATGACGGGCGATGTGGTGCCCCTGGAGCAATGGCCGGGCGCGCAATGCAGCCGGGATTTCTGCGTCCTGACCCTGCGCCGCGACGGGCGCGACTGGCACTTGCTGATGGCGCGCAGCCGTGAGCGGGTGGAGGAACGCGCTGTTGCTGCGGCGTGTGAACGTGCCGACATTGTCGTTGCCGATCGCTGGCTGCCCCGATCCTGCCGCCCCCGCTGGCTGCGGGCGGATCGCAAGCTGCTCGAACAGACCGGCGGGCTGGCTATCCGGCTGAATGGAGACAGAGCCTCCATCGACACAGTTGCGGAACATCAGGGCCAGCATGGCTGGTGGCAGGTCCCTGACGCAAGCGCCCGCCGCTAAGGGGGAGCGATGCGGGGCAGAGGGGCGACAGGCCGCCGAACACCCCAACCCCTCACCCAAGCGTCGCTAGCTCCTTAGGGAGCAAGCTTTGCTGTCCCTCTCCCACCGGGAAAGGGACAGGGTGCAGATCAGTGATAGCGGCGCAGCAGCCCGGCAAGCTTGCCTTGCACCAGCACTTGTTCAGGACGGTAAACCTGCGGTTCGTAAGCGCCATTGGCCGGATCGAGACGGACCATCCCGTTCTCCCGGCGGAGATATTTCAGCGTCGCTTCCTCATTATTGACCAGCGCCACCACGATTTCTCCGTCGCGGGCGCTGTCCGTGCGCTTCACCAGCGCATAATCGCCGTCGAAAATGCCCGCTTCGATCATCGAATCGCCGGACACTTCCAGCGCGTAGTGATCGCCCGGGCCGAGCAGCGCGGCAGGTACCGGCATGGTTGCCTGGCCTTCCAGCGCTTCGATCGGGACACCGGCAGCGATGCGCCCGTGGAGCGGTATCTCGATAATGTCATTGGCAGCAGCAGGCTGACGGGCAGCGGGCGGCGGAGCCACGGTTTTGGCGACTACATCATTGGCCGGAGCCGAACGCGGCCCACCACTCACCGCATCCTCAGGCAATTTCACCACTTCCAGCGCGCGGGCGCGATTGGGCAGGCGGCGGATGAAGCCGCGCTCCTC
>JAGREF010000280.1 GCA_020446665.1 Sphingomonadaceae bacterium | reverse complement strand
TCAGGCGCTTGATCGCGAACAGCGTATTGTCCGGATTGGTCACTGCCTGGCGCTTGGCCGGCTGACCGATCAGGCGCTCGCCATCCTTGGTGAAAGCGACGATGGAAGGCGTCGTGCGCGCGCCCTCGGAATTTTCGATAACCTTGGGCTTGCCCCCATCCATCACAGCAACGCAGCTGTTGGTCGTCCCGAGGTCGATACCGATAACTTTGGCCATGGTTTTACCCGTCCTTATTCCTGGTTGGACGCCGCGCTGTGCGTTTCCCCTGCCGGGCAAAACGGTTCGGCGGCTCGTTCAAGTGTGTTTGCGTGGGCGATATAGGTGTGCTTTGGCTTGGCACAAGGGATCAAGGCGGCTAGTTTTTTGCCTGAGCTGAAACACGGAGAGAGTTGAAATGAGGAAAGACATTCTAGCGGCCGCCATGCTGGGCGTCGCATCACTTGGGCTGGCTGGCTGTGGGGAACAGGCAAGCGCGCCGGAAGAAGCTGCGCCGGAAGGCGTGCCGGGGATGAGTGTCGAAAATGCTCGCATGGTTCTCGCTCCGGTGGCGGGTAACCCGGCTGCGGTCTATTTTGACCTCTCTTATGACGGCGAAACCAACACCACGCTGCGGCGCGCCGATGTGGCCGGGGCGGAAAGCTCCATGATGCATGATTACGGCGAATGGGCCGGCAAGATGGAAATGGCGGAAATGGGGCCGCTACTACTGCAGAAGGGAGACAAGGTCTCCTTCAAGCCGGGCAGCAAGCACATCATGGCGATGAAGGTGTCGCCTGAATTGAAGCCGGGTGACACGACCGAAGTGACACTGACGGTGATTGGCGGCGACAAGTTCAGCTTCACTGCTGAAGTGCGCGCAGCCGGGGACGAGCGCTGAGCAACCCGCCCCTGGCTTGCCCGGCCGGGGGCGAACGCGCCCTGACAGCGGGTGAGATTGCCCTTGCCCGATCCGTTTTCGGGAATGCGGTTGACTATGCACAGGTGACCATTCGCAGGCGCAAATGGTTCCCGTTTCAGCCGCGCCGGGTCACCATGGCACCGCGTGGGCATATTCATTTTCATCCGCAAGGTGACAATTACTGCGACGATTTTGCGCAGGCTTCGCTGCATTTGCAGGGGCATTTCATCCATGAAATGGTGCATGTCTGGCAAGCGCAGGAAAAGGGCCGCTGGTATCTGCCGCTGCACCGGCCCTTTTCTCGGCGTTATGATTACAGCCTGAAAGCGGGCTGGACGCTGGAGCAATACGGGATCGAGCAACAGGCTGAAATCGTGCGCCACGCCTTTCTGCTGCGCAATGGCGCACGGATTGCGGGTGTGTCTGACCCGTCCGCCTATGATCTGCTGGTCAATTTTCCGGGCGCAACGGGGCGTTAATCGGGATTTTCGGCCTGTGCTTCGGCCTGCGTCGCTGCAGGATCATCAGCTGCAGCCCCAGCCCCCTTCAACCCGCTTTCGGCAGGTTTGATAAGGCTGATCCGCCATCCGTCGCTTTCCTTGATCATCTCGACCGCCAGAGGGATAGTGCCGCCATCCTCGGTAGTGGCGGTTCCTTCCAGCCGTCCCTGATCATTGTTGATCGAGCGTGAGCGCCAGCTTGTTTCCGTAACCTTGTCCAGCCCGTTGCTCTCCAGGAAGGACTGCAACTGTTCGGGCGACGTTTCGGCCCTGAGTTGCCGTGTCGTCAGTTCATAGGCGGACTGGTATTGGCCAGAACGGGCTGCGGCGAAAAACTCGTCACTGGTTTCAGTGATGCCGCTGGTCGCGTAGAAAATGATGGCAACGAGACCGCCGACAAAGGTTAAAAATCCGGCCAATACCACCAGGATGATTTTCCAAGGTTTCATGATCCCAGCGCCCCCTTGCGCGTTTCGATCCGGACAAGATTGTGCGCCCGTTTCGGCCCCATTGAGTGTGAGACTATCCCTTGTCGGGGCGGCGCGCAAACACTGTAATCCCCGCGCTTGATCGGGCTGGTTGCAATTGTTACCAATGCATCGTCCGGGCGGCCAAACCCGCGCCCGGCAAACAGGTCAATAAAATGGAGATGGATGACTACGGGCTGTCGCGCGCGCGCGGCTACCTTTCACATTATGAAATGGACCAGATCACCCTGCCCTCGATATTCGCAGCGGTGACGCAGGCGGCAGGCAATTTGTCCGGCTTGCTGACCAGCGGCAGAGTGCGGCACTGGCTGAACCAGCTCGATGATCCCGGTCTGGGGAATTGGGCGCAAGAGGCCCCCGAGGAACAGGTGCGCACCGCGATGGTGCATTACAGCTTTCTGGTGCAGGCCTATGTCTGGGGAGAAGATCACGCCCCGGAATTTCTGCCCGCCAACCTCGCCCGGCCGATGGTCGCAATTGCCGACCGACTGGGTCAGGCACCCTTGCTGCCCTATTCCGGCTATGTGCTCGACAATTGGTCACGCATCGACAAGTTGGCCCCGGTTTCGCTCGACAATGTCTACATGGTCCAGAACTTCGTCGGCGGAGACGATGAAAACTGGTTTGTCCTGATCCATGTCGCGATCGAGGCTGAGGCAGGCGTCTTGCTGGACAATGCCGCGCGTCTGGTCACAGTCGCAAAGCAGGGCGACGCTGCGGAAGCAGAGCGCCTGCTGGTTGAAATGGATCAGGCGTGGGAACGCATCTATGGCCATTTTGCCCGCATGGGCGAGCGCTGCGACCCCTATATCTATTTCAACCGCGTGCGCCCCTATATCCATGGCTGGGCCAATAACCCGGCCTTTCCGGCGGGCGGTCTGGTTTACGAAGGGGTGGAACAACTCGGCGGCAAACCGCAGGCCCTTCGTGGGCAGACAGGCAGCCAGTCCAGCATCGTGCCTGCGATGGACGCCTTGTTCAGCGTTGGCCACAGTGCGGACCCGCTGAAGAGCTTCCTCGACGAATTGCATCACTACCGCCCGGTAAGGCACCGCAAGTTCATCGAGGATCTGGCAGCGCAATCAACCCTGCGCAGCTTTGTCGAGGAATCAGCTTCCCCCAGCCTGAAGGACGCGTTCAACGCCTGCCTTAACCAAAGCGCACGCTTCCGCACCCGCCACCTGGAATATGCGGCGAGCTATATCAACAAGCAGATGCCGACCAATTCAGGCAATGATCCCGATGTCGGGACCGGCGGCACGCCGTTCATGAAATACCTCAAGAAACACCGCGACGAGAATGCGGCGCAATTGGTGGGGTAGTTAGCTGATTGGAAGGAATTGTTCGGCATATCAGGACCATGTCTGACATGCCGAACAATTCCGATTTTGCCCTGGCTATTGCGCGAAGCGCACTGGTGGATGCTTTTGCAGCAACGGAAACCGCTGTCATCAGCCGTCTCGTCGCTTTGCAAGGCGAGACAAACGCCATGTTCAGCCAGAATATCGCCGCACTTCAAAAAATGAAGCCAGAATCTCGCTATTCAAAAGCAACCAAGAAAGACGTGGATCAGGCACTGGCGGAGCTATTGGAAATGCTCCCGCTCCGGGCTGACATCGTGCATGGCTGCATGCGGATCGTCACGCTCGATGGCAAAAGTCTTGCCTGCTTTTCCAATCCGCAGAAAATTGCAGCCTATTCGAGACTGGCCTGCCTGATCGAGGAGGAGCAATTCGACGCTGCCCGCAAAAAGCTCCTCGCTCTGGCGAAAATCATCTCTCCGGCTTAGCGGTGTCCTGACCCTAATCCGGCTTCTTCGACACAGCCACCATGGCCGGGCGCAGCAAACGGTCGCGGATCATGTATCCGGCTTGCATTTCCTGTACCACCGTGCCCGGTTCGTGATCTGTGGAAGGGATTTCCATCATCGCCTGATGCTGGTTCGGATCAAGCGGCAGCCCCATGGAGGCAATGCGGCTGATGCCGTGCTGGCTAAAGACTTTCTCCAGCTCGCGCATGGTGGCTTCGATCCCGGTGACCAGCCCCTTGAACTTCTCGTCTTCGCGCAGTTCGCCGGGAACGGCGTCGATCGCACGGCTGAGATTGTCGGCGACTGAGAGGATGTCGCGGGCAAAGCCTGTCGCGGCATAGGTGCGCGCGTCCTGAATGTCTTTTTCCAGCCGACGGCGCACATTCTGCGTTTCCGCCT
>JAGREF010000279.1 GCA_020446665.1 Sphingomonadaceae bacterium | reverse complement strand
AGTTCAACCTCTCGCTCGATCCCGATACGGCAGAGCAGTATCACGACCAGACCCTGCCCGCCGAAGGCGCGAAAAGCGCGCATTTCTGCTCTATGTGCGGGCCGAAATTCTGCAGCATGAAGATCAGCCAGGAAGTGCGCGAATTCGCCCGGCTGCAGAACCAGACCTCCGATGGGTTCGTCGCCGCAGACGAAGCGGAGAAGGGCATGGAGGAAATGAGCAAGGTCTATGAAGAGACCGGCCGCGAACTCTATATGGGCGCGGGCGACCGCGAACATGACTAGGAACCTCGCATGGGCGGCGCTGGGTCTTGCATTGGCCCAGCCAGCCTTTGCGCAGGCGCCGATCGACTGGAGCGAGGCCCAGACCGCCTTCGCCGCCGGGCAGGAACGGGCGCGCACAGCCTATAATGGCAAACAGGCCGCCACATGCCATGGGCGCTGGCGGTTCCACGCTGAAGCGGTGGAGGCCGGCTCCTTCCCGAGGGACGCCTATGATGGCTTCCCCCCGGAACTGCGCGAGCCCATTGCCGCGCAATCCATCGCCTTCTTCCGGCAGGGTGCGACCTCCCAAAAGGCCCATCTGAAGGCGTGGGGGCAGGCAGAGCAGCGCCTCCGCCTTGCCTTTGCGGGCGATGGGGACGCGTTCCGGCTGTATTTCGCAGAGCTTGGCCAATGCACCGGCAAGGCAGAGGCCGCGCGCGACGATAGCGGCGTGAGTGCCGCCGCCGCAGAGCCCGCGCCAGCCGTGCCACAGGGGCCGGTCGACTGGGCCGAGGCTGAAACCGCCTTCGCCGCAGGGCAGAGCCGGGCTTACGGGATATTCACCCGCAAGACCTCCGCGATCTGCCTCGGGCGCTGGCAGCTGCATGGCGATGCAGTGGATGATGGCGCTTTCCCGATGCAAGCGATGGACGTGTTTCCCGCCGAATTGCGCCTGCCCTTCGCCATGCAGTCAGTCGAATTCTTCACCGAAGAGGTGCGCGCCGAGGAAGTCCGGCGGCAGGCCATGAACCAGGCCGAACACCGCCTGCGCCGCGCGCTGGCAGGCGACCGGGAGGAATTGCGCCTCTATTTCGAAGAACTGGGCCAATGCACCGTTGAGGCAGAGGAGGTGCGGGACGACGGGGCGGAAGCAGTAGCGGCAGATGCGGCGGCGGATGGTGCGGCGGATGGTGCGGCGGATGGTGAGGATTGATGGCTGGGGTGGGGGCTACAAGGGGGCGTGTGGGATGAGTCGGGTGTTTAAATAGGAGGGGGTGGAGTTGTATTTGCCGAAATAAGTTACTCGATTTTCATGGCTTCCATGACTCCGGGGAAGCGAATTAATTTCGGATATGCCCAATTGATCTCTTCTGCTACGCCATGTCTGACGAGTTCTTTTATGTTGTTCGATGCGCCAGCGTAAGTAACTCCGAGTTCGTCGGCGATATCCGAAACAGTCCGAACTGGCCGTTCGAAAGCAAGGTCAATAATTCTGAGCATGAGTGCAGAACGGCGTGCCGTTTGGAAGCGCTCTCGGTAATCTCTCTGGAGGTCTTGGATTTTTTGCGCGACACGGATCGTCTCTTCGGCAGATTCTGCAACTGCAGTTAGGAAAAATTCGACCCACGGAACCCAATTTCCGTTCTTTGAGACGTCAAACATCAAGTCAATGTACAGATCCTTGTTCTTTTCCAACCAAGGACTCATGTAAAGTAGTGGCTGCGGTAGAGTTTCGTTTTCGATTAGCATGACCGCGATCAGCATTCGTCCGACGCGTCCGTTGCCATCTCCAAATGGATGTATCGCCTCAAACTGATAGTGGACGTATGCGGCGTCAATTAGAGGCGATGAATTTTCTCGGTTGGTCCGATTGATGAATGCTGCCAGATCGTCGATCGCCTGTGGTGTCTGTTCCGGCGGGGCAGGTATGAACCGAGCAGTTTCGATGGTTCCTGTGCCGCCAATCCAATTTTGATCGCGCTTAAATTCGCCAGCCTCGATTTTTGCACCGCGATGACGAGCGACATTATCCAGAAGCACTTTGTGAGCGCGTTTTATCAATCTTGCGGAAATCGGGAGATCGCCTAAGTCCGCGATGGCTGTTTCAAGTGCTCTCACATAGTTCAAGACTTCTCTGTTCTCGGCTTGTCGATCCGGGATCGACGCCCCAGCTTCATACATGAGCAAGTCGCTAAGGGTTGTGTAGGTGCCTTCCATTCCGGATGATGAAACGGCCTCTCGTCTCTGGAGAGGCCTGATAAGCAAAAGCGGGTTTGGGATTGTTCTACCGATACCCTTCAACTCGCCAACGGCTTGTGTGGCGCGACTTAAGATCGGCAAAATGGAATTTAGGTCGACTCCCTGCGGAGGTAGTTTGTCCGGTAAGAAGGCTTTTCGCGCCCCCAATGTCGGTATGAGAGTACCTGAGCATGATGTGTCAAATCCGTTTTTGTCCATTCAACGGATGTATCAACCTGAAAGCGAACTTTCAACGAAAAGTGACTTTCGTTTAAACTAGCGGCTTGGGTGTGAAACTACGTTTAAGGCCGAATCAAGCCCAAGCGTATGGGCATCAATTCCGGGGACAGTATACTTAATCCATGCCTGCGAAATGCAGAACCATTGCTGTCGCTCCACAAGAGGGAGCCATCTTATGCCTTGCTGTTGCGAGCCAGGTTCAACCATTCTTCATGTTTTCCAGCCCCTTGATTGCGCCGGGCTTCAGGCTGGGCTGGCTGGCGTTCTTCTTTGGCCCCTTGTCAGCCTTGGGCTTGCGGATTTCGCGGTTCGACTTTTTCTGACTCTTAGCCATTGCATTTTCCAATTGGAGCGAGATGCCCCTTGCCCATATGGCGTGCATTTTAAAATAAATCAACAATATGAAAATTAATAGAGAAATATAAATTTCAATTGGTATTGAATCGTGAAAATTTATTGCCATATCTGAATTGCTACCAGCTGCAATAGATTGTCCTGATGTCAAGTAGCTATGCCATCTCTTCTTTCTTTTTCGCCTCTTAGCCCGCGCATAAACGGTCGTTTCTGACTGTCTGCGTGAAATGGAAGGAAATCGTCATGACACATTATGGCAAGATTACATCTTACGATACCGCAACCGGCGCTGGCACCATCACGCCTGAAAAGGGTGGTGATGCGCTGTCATTTGCAAAGGCAGATCTGCAGCAGCAAGCGCAGATACCCAAGGTGGATCAGCGTTACGGTTACGAAACCAAGCAGGTCGATGGGGCAAAGCCCTTTGCTGTGAGCCTGCAGATGGAACAGGGCGAGCACGCCAAGGCTGACAAGCAGCAGGGCTAGTCCGAAAAATTGTTCGGGGGCTACGCCACCGAGTGCCCCCGAGCATTTCCGGCCACGCGATTGAAAGGATAGGGACATGGATCTCAATGAACTGCTCCACTCGCATCAGGTCGCAGTGATGAAGGCAAGCGCTGCCGGGCGGACTGCAGAGCGTGACGGTCACTTTGCCAAGGTTGCCCTCTATGCCAGCCGTATCCGCGACTTGCGCAAAACGGCACCCGTATCCGCGATTCAGTCCACCGGAGCCGCGGATACGGTAATCTATGGCACCTATGCAGGCGACAATGCGCTCCCGCGAAATGATGCGGGTGTTGGCGCATGGGAAAGTGAAGGGGGGGCGCTCAATCCGTCTCAGCCTTCTCTGCCTGAGGGGATAAGCTGCAGGCTGGAACCTCAATATTTTGTCGGGCCCTATCGCTATTCGGATCTTGACCTCGCAATCGCCGAAAACCTGCGACAGAAAAAGGCAGCGGCCGGCACGCAGGGGCCAGCCGGCTAGTGGCTGTGTTGCGCGGTTTGGCCATGTCCGGCTTTTCTCGGATATGCCTGCAGCCGGGAATTCCGGGGACAGTGTACTAGGGTGCGGACCCACACCTCCCCCCGCTGACGCGGAGGCGCGTCGCACTTTCCTACATCGCCAAAATCTGGCTTATCCTGTCGGATGACCCAGACTCTCCCCGCGCCGTCCCGCTCCTCCGCTCGTTCTGTCACGCCCATCACCCCCGCCCGCCGCTGGACCAAGGCGCGGCAGGTGGAGTTTTTGCAGGTGCTGGCATCCTCTCACAATGTTGCCGAGGCCGCGCGGGCGGTGGGGATGAGCCGCCAGTCGGCCTATCGCTTGCGCAACCGCTTGCGCGACGAGCCCTTTGGCATGGCGTGGGAGGCCGCGTTTCGCCGCCAGTTTTCGGCGCTGGCAGAGGTCGCGCTGGATCGCGCGCTGAACGGGGTGGAGGTGCCGCATTACTACAAGGGCGAGCTGGTCGGCACGCATCGTCAGTTTGACGAGCGGCTGACCGTGGCTCTGCTGGCGCTGCAATCGCGGCTGACGGAAATTCCGCGCCGCCGCAGCAATGAAGAGCGCGATTGCTATTTCCCCGATGATTTTGAAGGGCTGCTCTACCGCGTGGAAACCGGGAAGGAATATTGGGACGATGACCGGTGATTTTCCCCTATGGGGTGTCACCCTGTTGGCCACGCCGCAAAGGCGCGGAAATCCGGCATTTCAACAGGGCATTACAGGTTACACTCTGTCACCTGTGTCACCCTGTCAGGGGGCAGGGCGGTGTCGGCTCAGCCAAACAGATAGCGGATTGTCACCGCAATGCTGGTGTCGCCCGCCACCGGCACCAGCGATTTCTTCCAGCCGGGCATGCCGCCGGGATTGTTGGACACGCCCACGCCTTCCTTGGGCATGCCGATGAAATTCGTGTCCAGCTTGCCGTCGCTATCCTCGTCATGCTGGATGGTGACAGCATATTGGCCGGGCGCGACATCGGGGAAGGTGATGCGCATGGTGTTGCCGGTGATCGCGATTGTCTGGCGCCGCGCGCTCTTGCTCTTCTGGCAGGTGGGGAAGCCGGGTTTCTCACGCCAGAGGCAGGCGATCAGCTTGCCGCGTGTATGCTTCAGCCCGCTGACAGAGACGGTGACCGCGCCGGCGGGGCTATTGCCGGCAGCGGAGGTGGCGGGAAGGGAAACAGCCGCAAGCAGGGCCAGTGCGGGCAGGGCAGCGATGCGCAGCATGGGGGCTGGCGAAACATCCGGGCGGGCAGGTGGCATGGGCCGGGTCCTCTTTGGGTTCACATCCGCAGTCGCAAATGCGCCGTGGGTCAGTTTGCAGTATAGGGCGTTTGCCTGAATGGATCGGGAACCGCGCAGGATTTTACAATTGGAACGCTTGTTTGCGCCCTTGGCATGTCGCTAAAGGCCGGAAAATAAAAGAGAGAGGTCGTTCACATGATCCGCCAGACAGTGCTGTTTGCCCCCCTGCTGCTCGCGGCTTGCGGGCAGAATGCGCAAGAGACACCCGCTGCGCCGCCAGCCGGGATTAACGAGGCGGTGGTGACAGCGCGCTCCATGGCTGTGGCGGAGGCGTATCAGGGGCAGTTGCAGGCACAGCTCAAGGATGCGCTGCAAGCCGGCGGGCCGATGCAGGCGGTGACCGTGTGCAGCCAGGCGGCCCCGGCGATTGGCGCGCAGCAGTCTGAAGCGAGCGGGGCGGTGGTGCACCGCGTGTCAGACCGCAACCGCAACCCCGGCGCGACGCTGGATGACAATTTGCGGCCCTATTACAAGCAGCTCGCCGCCGCTCCGATGGATGGAGACAAGCCCGCCCACCGCATCTGGCGCAGCGGCGAAGGGGCGCAGGAACGGATCAATTTCCTCAGCGCCATCCCGATGAAGGAAGAGCCGTGCAGCATCTGCCACGGCACCAATGTCTCACCGGGGCTGACCGAACATATACGCCGCTTGTATCAGGGCGATCAGGCGACCGGCTTCACCCCCGGCGAATTGCGCGGCGCGCTGCATATCAGCTGGCCCGCTGAGGCATTTGATGGGTCCTGACCCTAGCGCTTCTTCACAAATTCGGCGCGCAGTACCAGCCCTTTGATGCCGGGATATTTGCAGTCGATTTCCTGCGCATCGCCGGTCAGGCGGATCGACTTGATCAGCGTGCCCTGCTTCAGCGTCTGGCCTGCGCCCTTGACCTCCAGATCCTTGATCAGCGTCACCTGATCGCCATCCGCCAGGAGATTGCCCACCGCTTCGCGCACTTCGATCGTGTCAGCCGCCGCCTGCTTTGCCGCCAGTTCGGAAGCCGGCATCCATTCGCCGCTTTCCTCGTCATAGACATACTCTTCGTCGCTATCCGACATTGCGTGTTCTCCTTTGGCAGAGCCATGGCAGGTCAGGATTAATTTGGCGAGGCTTGACCGGCATCAATGCATCGCTGCCCCATTTGTGCAGGCTGGACTGCGCAAGGGAAATCCCTCCCTTCCGCACCGAAAGACAAACCGGGAGCGTCTTATGACCAAAGCAATTTTTCGCACAACAATCCTCGCTGCCGCTTCGCTGGCCACAGTGATGGCGGCTCCAGCAATGGCCGGGACAGTGACGGCATCCGGCACGCAAACCCGCGGGGTCGCAGGCCGCAATGCCGAATTGAAGGGACAGGCGGTAAGCCTGCCTGCCACTTGCACCATCTCCTCGGTTTCTGGCCAGAATGCCGGATTCTGGCTGCAGGGTTCGCGCACGATCACGTTCAATGACATGGCCTCGGCCAAAGGGCGATCAGTCCCGGCGGGGACCTATAACGTCTATCCGAACCTCAAATCAGGCTCGGGCACGGCCAGCGTACAGGTGACTTTCTCCTGCCCGTAAAGGCTCGCTGATCCGATTGCACGGCAGCGCCGGAACGCCTATCCCTCTGGCTTGAAAGAAGGAGAGGGGTATGACGGAACAAACCGGTCGCTGCCTGTGCGGGGCGGTTTCCTATCGTCTGGCAGCAGAGCCGCTGATGCAGGTGAACTGCCATTGCAGCCATTGCCAGCGGCAGTCGGGCAGCGCTTTCTCGACGATCATCGGTGTGCCGGAAACGGCTCTGGAGGTCACAGGGGCGCCCAGCGTCTATGCGGACACAGGGGAAAGCGGCAAGACCGTGCACCGTGAATTTTGCGGCACTTGCGGTTCGCCTCTGTTCAGTCGGGTGGAAGTGATGCCCGGCATGGTGTTCGTGAAGGTGGGGACGCTGGACGATACCAGCGGCTTCACCCCGCAATCGCATATCTGGACCCGTTCCAAACAGGACTGGGTCGATTGCGGTGCGATCCCTTCTTTCGCAACCAATCCGGGATGATCATCATGCGAAAAATGCCAGCTGCGATAGTGCTGCTCGCCCTCGCTGCCTGCCAGCCGCGGGTGGAGGGTGAAGGCGGTAAAGTGATGGATGGCCCGACCGATGTCTATGCCGGGATTGGCGATGCCGAAGTGATCCGCTTCACCGGCACGGAACCTTTCTGGGGCGGTGAAGTTAGCGGCGCCACGCTGCGCTATACCACGCCCGAAGATATGGACGGGCAGGCCATCGCGGTGGAGCGGTTTGCCGGGAATAATGGCCTCGGTTTTTCCGGACAGCTTGACGGGCAGCCATTCCGCATGGCGGTGACACCGGGGACATGCGGCGATGACATGAGCGACCGGACCTATCCCTTTGTCGTCACTCTGCAAGTGCGGGGTGAAGACAGGCAGGGCTGCGCATGGACCGACGCACAACCTTTCGAAGGTGATGCAGCGCCATGACCGGCCCGGCTGATGATGCTCAGGACGTGCCGGAAGATGGCGATTACGGCGCCCCGATTGATGGCGGTGTGACCTCGCATAATATGGGCAGCTTCATGCCCGAGGGTGCCTATCGCCCGGTGCCAGTCGTCTGGCTGGGCGGGGCATGGTTTGCGCAGGTTGCTCTGCTGATGGTGATTTTCTTCCTGCTGCTCAGCAAGGCGGCGTGGTTCACCATCGCGGCAGCTGGCCTGGCGACATATGGTATCCTCCACTGGACTTGGGGACGGGGGATGAAAGATGCCGGCACTGGCTGGAAAGTGCTGACCATTGGTGCATTGGGCTTCAACTGTGCGCTGGTGATGCTGGCCCGGCTGGGCGCATGAGCGCAACGTCCGGAACCGTTTTGCGGCCAGCGGGTTAGGCGGGGATGAAAGGCGTCCCGTCAACACCGCGTCTGCTTGGCCTTGCGGGCTTGCTGCCGCAACTGGCCTGCCTCTGCGTGCTGCTGTGGGGGCCGGTTGAATGGCGCTTTGCCGCCCTTGCCATAGCCATGGCCTATGCCGCTCTGATCTTTACCTTTCTGGGCGGGACATGGTGGGGCATCGCTGCTGCCGCCCCGGCGGCGGAGCGGCGGCAGGCGCTGGGGTGGCTGTGGGTGGCTGCGGTGCTGCCCAGCCTGTTGGCACTGGCGGCGTGGATACCCTGGGTGTTTGGCGAGCAATGGCCGGAACCCTCGCTCGCCATGCTGGGGGTGGCAATCCTGCTCAGCCCGGTGATTGACGCGCGGCTGGGGCCGCTGGCGCCGCGCTGGTGGCTGGCTTTGCGCGTTCCGCTCTCGCTGGGGCTGGGTGCTTCGACCTTCGCCATCGCGTTTGTCTAGCGCGCATCCTCGCGGATCATCGCCGCAGCTTTTTCCGCGATCATCATGGTTGGCGCATTGGTATTGCCAGACGTAATCGTGGGCATGGCCGAGGCATCGACCACGCGCAGGCCGTCGATACCCATGACCCGCAGCCTTTCATCCAGCACCCGGCCCATTGCCGCCGTGCCAACAGGGTGGAAGATGGTGGTCGCAATATCGCCGATTGCTGTGTCGAGCGCGGCATCACCCTCGATCTCAGGGCCGGGTCGGAACTCCATGGGCTTGTAGCGGGCGAGGGCAGGCTGCGCCACGATAGCGCGGTTGATCCGCACGGCCCGCCTTGCCGTGGCCCGGTCATCTTCAGTGGCGAGGTAGTTGGGCCGGATCGCGGGCGGTGTGTCGGGATCGGTGCTGGTGATACGGCTGGTACCCCGGCTGGTCGGGCGCAGATTGCAGACGCTCGCGGTGAAAGCCGGGAAGGGATCGAGATCACCGCCAAAGGCCTCCAGAGAGAGCGGCTGGACATGCCATTCCAGATCCGGGGTCGCTCTGGCCGGGTCAGAGCGGGCGAACATGCCCAGCTGGCTGGGAGCCATGGCCATCGGCCCGCTGCGATTGAGGACATATTCCAGCCCGATCATCGCCTTGCCGAAGATATTCGATGCGCGCTGGTTGAGCGTGGAGACACCCTCCACCTGCCATGCGCAGCGCAGCTGGAGGTGGTCGTGCAGATTGGCCCCCACATCAGGCGCATGGATTGCCGGTTCAATGCCCAGGCTGGTGAGATGCGCGCTGTCGCCGATCCCGCTGCGCTCCAGAATGGCAGGCGAACCAATCGCTCCGGCTGACAGCAGCACTTCGCCCGCAGCATGGGCGATCCTCTGTTCGCCGCCAATCGTGTAGGACACAGCGACGGCGCGCCCATCCTCGATCACCACCTTGTCCACCAGCGCGCCGGTGACCACTTCCAGATTTGCCCGCTTGCGCACCGGCTTGAGAAAGGCATCCGCCGCGCTCCAGCGCCAGCCGCGGCGTTGAGTCACGTCGAACAGGCCCGAGCCTGCATTGTCCCCCCGGTTGAAATCCTGCGTGGGGGCGATCCCATATTGCTCTGCCGCTTGCTGGAAGGCGTCGAGTATGTCCCAGCGCAGGCGCTGTTTTTCGACCCGTATCTCTCCGCCCGCGCCGTGAAACTCGGTTTCGCCGAGATAGTGATCTTCCGCTGCCCGGAACCATGGCAGCACATCGTCCCAGCCCCAGCCGGACAGGCCCGCCTGCCGCCAGCCGTCATAATCGGCGGCTTGCCCGCGCATATAGATCATGCCGTTGATGGAGGAGCAGCCGCCCAGCACTTTGCCGCGCGGATAGCGCAGGCTGCGCCCGTTCAGCCCACTTTCCTGCTCAGTTTGCATGCACCAGTCTGTGCGTGGATTGCCGATGCAATAGAGATAGCCAACCGGCACCTTGACCCAGATGTAGTCATCCTTGCCGCCTGCCTCCAGCAACAGCACGCGGCGGCGCGGATCGGCGGAGAGGCGATTGGCCAGCACGCAGCCTGCGCTGCCGCCGCCCACGATCACATAGTCAAACTGCTCCCGCTCCATACCCGCGTGCCAAGCGCAAAGCGCCGCGTCGGGCAAGTGTGAAATGTATCAGGCGGCGGGCGGGGTGTCTTTCTTCCACTCCACACCATACAGGTCGAAACGGCGATCTTTCAGATTCTGCACTGCCCCACTCTGGCGGCTGGTAAGCAGATCGGCGAGGCTGAGATCGGCGATGGCGATGGTTTCCGTATTGGGCGCAGTATCCGCCGCCACACCGTCCCGCGCAAAGGGGAAGTCGGACGGGGTCAGGATTGCGCTTTCAGCGTAATGGACATCCATATTCTCGACATTGGGAATATTGCCGACCACGCCGGAGGTCACGACATAGCACTGGTTTTCCACCGCGCGCGCCTGGCTGCAATAGCGCACGCGCAGATAGCCGCGCCGTTCATCGGTGCAGAAGGGCACGAACAGCATCATCGCGCCTTGATTGACCAGATGGCGGGCGAGCTCGGGGAATTCGCTGTCATAGCAGATCATCACCCCGATTGGCCCGCAATCGGTGGGGATCACATCGGCCCCTTCGCCACCCTTGATATTCCACCAGCGGCGCTCCGACGGGGTGGGGTGCAGCTTTTCCTGCCGGTACATCGCCCCGTCGCGCAGGAAGATATAGGCGATGTTGCGAATCTCGCCATTATCCATCCGCGTGGGATGCGATCCGCCAATGATATTGATGTTATAGCTGACCGCGAGCTTGCCCATGAAGGTGCAGAAGCGCTCGGTATAATTGGCGATTTCTTCAATCGCTTCGTCTGGCGGCAATGCCTTGTCAGGGATGGAGAGCAGCTCCAGCGTGAACAATTCGGGAAAAGTGACGAAATCCGACTGGTAATCGGATGCGACGTCGACCCAATATTCGACCTGTTCCTCGAATTCGCTGATCTTCGAAATGCGGCGCATCATGAATTGCACCGTTGCAACCCGGACAGAGGCGGGCAGGCGATTGCCAAGGCCGGGGGCGTGCCGGTCTGCCTCTTCCGGGGCAAGCGGGTTAGGCCAGAACATCAGCACGGCATGGCCGCCGCTCTGCTTGTCCTTCCGGTCATAATTCTGCAGCACCCGGATTGGCTGGAACCCCTGGTTGAGCTGGAAATTGATGACCTGATCGGTGACCTGTTTCTCGATCACCGCTTCGAGATATTCAGCGGGATCAGCATAGGTTTTCCTGCGCCGCGCATAGCCGGGCATGCGGCCGCCGAAAGCAATGCCTTTCAGCTCGAAATACTGGCACAATTCCTGCCGCTTGCGATAGAAACGCTGGCCGATGCGCAGCCGCCGGTAATCGGGATCGACGCAGACTTCCATGCCATAGAGCACATCGCCTTCCGGATCGTGCCGCGCGGCATAGCCCTGACCGGTGATTTCATACCAGCTGTGCTGGTTGAGCGCGACGCCTTCCGGCACGATCAGCGTGGCGCAATAGCCGACGATCTTGCCTTCATATTCTGCGACAAACTGCCCGTCGGGGAAATTGTTCACCTGCCCGCGTATCTGGGCCTGCGTATAGGCGTCGGCCTTGCCATAGACCTTGGCAGATAGGCTGGTGATGGCGGGCGCGTCTGCCAGTTCGGCGGCGCGGATGACGAGTTTGGCCTTGGTGGGATCCATGCTGGCCATATAGGCGCTCTTTCCGCGAAAGCCACGCATCACCATGCGCGGCTTTCACAGGTCAGAACATGCCGGGCACTTCGCGCTGGGCTGCGCTAGGTCGGTCAGGCTGCAGGATTTCGCGTTGCGGGCGCTCAGCCTGGACACCTTGTCCAGCCTTGGAAATGGCAGTGCAAGGCCGGCCGGCCAGGAAATCGAGCGCGGTGGCGACGGACGCTTCGGTCGGGTCGCCCAGCGGTTTGAAAATATCGTCATTCGCACTGCAGGTGTTGGGCATTACACTGGCAAGGCCGGTGTAATAGTCCCCCCCGCCATCGCGGTTTTCCGTGCGGAAGGCGACCACGCGCAGGCGGTCATCGCAGGCTGCCAAATCGAAACCAAACTGACCCACTGGTTTGCCGAAAGTGTTGGTCCCGACCAGCGCGATATTGTTGCCAAGATAGGGGATGAAGGCATTGGCCACCAACTCGCTGGCGGAAGCTGTCCCGCTGCGCCCGATAATGGCGATTTTCGTCGGCGCTATGGCCTGGCCTGCCGCTTCGAAATTGCGCTGTTCGTTCAGGTTTGCTTTCGAGGAGCGCAGGGTCGTGCGGCTGAAAACCTGTCCCACCTTGTCTTGCCCCATCAGGTCACCCATCAGCTCGGCAATGCTCACCAGCCCCCCGCCATTATAGCGGAAATCGAGGATGACCTCAGTAACGCCCTGGTTCCGGAAATCCTGGAAGGCAGCGCGCAAATCCGGATCGGCCGAATTGATGAAAGTGCGCAGGTTCACATAGCCCACTTTCTTGCCATTATCGTCGATCACCTTTGCGCCATAGCGGTCAGACACAGGGTCAAGCGAGTAATCGGCCTTGGCTATCGTGGTGTCGGTCGTAGCTCCGCCTGCGGGGCGGAACTGGATATAGCGAGATGTGCCTGCCGTGGATGGGCCCAACGCGTCTATCACTGCCTGCGGGCCACCATTTGCCATGAGGGTGGAAACAGATTGGGCGGATGCCTGCGTTGTACCAATTGCCAGGATTTCTGTGCCCCGGTCGATATTGGCCGTAAGGGCTGGGGCATTCTCAAACGCTTCGATGACAAATACCCGGTTATTGGTCGTGTCATAGCCCAGCCGCACACCGAAACCGGCGCTGGAACCCGAATTGAAGAAAGCTTCCTCCTCCTCGATCGAGGTGATGTATGTGAAGAAACGATCTTGTGATTGCGCTCGCGCCGGGGCCACCAGCGCATCAATATAATCTTGCAAACTCGTGAAGCTGGACGGGTTGACCGTATTGTCCACCAGGCTGGGGAACAGGTACCATTCGTCTATCACCTCCTTGACCCAGGCCTGCCGGCTGGCGAGCGAGCATTGTGCGGTTGGCGGCGGAGGGGTTGGCGTGCTCCCCCCACCAGTACCGCTGGTGGGGGGAGCGCTTCCCCCTCCGCCGCATGCTGCGAGCGACAGGGCAAGGGCGAAGGATATCGAAGCGCGGGCCAGTTTCATGGTCTCTCCGGGAATCGTTGCAGCTATTTGGCAATGTGGTTTCCAGTGAAATCAGCATGACGCCTGAACCGGGACTGAGCAAGCCGTCAAAAGCTGTAAAATCTCACCATTTTCGAAGTGCTTGGGAAAAACATTGCTGCCAGCCCTCGCGCCCGCCGGAAAATCTTCTTAGGGAGGCTGCCAAGCAAGAGGAGTCCTGAATGTCTGATCCCGTTCCCGCCTGGCTCGCAGGTGCCCTGAATGCATCCGGCCCCGCTGCTGGCAAGCTGGCAATTGCCCGGCTGGGTAGCGAACGCGCGCTGGGGCGTGGCGGGTTCGCTCTGAAGAGTGCTGCATTCCGCGATGGGGATGAACTGGACCCGTGCTTTACCGCTGACGAGGAAGATGCAGTCGCGCCGCCGCTGGAATGGACTGCTCCGCCGCCGGGGACGCAGGAACTGGTACTGGTGGTGGAAGATGCCAGCTCTCCCGGCGATGAGCCGTTGTGCCACTGGCTGGTCTGGGGATTTCCCGGGCAAAAGGGGCAGCTGCTGGAAGGCGAAGTGCCGCCGCGCGTGGGCAAGAATTCGCTGAAGAATTCGGAATGGATGCTGCCTGCACCGCCAGAGGATGACGATGCCCACACCTATGTCTTCCAGCTTTTCGCGCTGGAATTGCCGCTCACGCTGATGCCGGGGGCAGGGCGCAAGGATGTGCTGGCGGCGCTGGAAAACAATGTCACGGCCTGCGCTGTCCTGACTGCCACCTATGCGCGGCAGGAAGAGGAAGACTGGGATGACGAGGACGATCTCGACTGAGCGTCAGTGATCGTCCTTGTGAAAAGGCCAGCGGGTCAGTTCGCCTGCCCATAATGCCAGCCAGATCAACACCGGCTGCACCGCCATGCGCGGCAGGTGGTAAAACGGGCCTAGCCCGCCATCTTCCCGCGCGAAATCCATGATCATGTGGTTGATATTGGCGGGCCAGACGCACAGCGCATAGGCCGCGAGGCCAATGGCGGCGGCACGGCGCAGGGGCGCTGACCATGGCTGCACCAGCCCCACCGCTCCTGCCAGCTCGGCAATGCCGGTCCACAGCACGACCTGCTCCGGCATGGGCACCCAGCCGGGCATGATCTTCAGGAACGGCTCTGGATTGGTCAGATGGAAATAGCCCGCGACGCAATAGAATATCGCCAGCAGCCAGCGCGCAGCGGATCTCCATCTCATGTAGCATCCTCCCCGCAGCCCGGATTCCAGCCGGGCTTTGCCAGCGTGAAACCGGCAAAGTCAAAACCCGGCGAAACCACGCAGGAGACCAGCGTATAGCCATGTGCGCCGCCGGGCAATGGATGCGCGGCCTGCCATTCGCCGGCGGGTATGACATGCTGAACCGATTGCCCCGCCAGCACCTCTGGCCCCAGCGTCACGTGTTCAACCGGTCCGTCATCGCTGGCAGCGATCCGCAGGTCGAGCGGGTCGCCCGCATGCCACAGCCAGATTTCCGCGGCATCGACCACATGCCAATGCGAGTTCTGATGCGCTTCGAGCAGGAAATGGATCGCGGTTGCGCTGGCCCGCTCGCCATCGCCAGCGGCTGCGCGCCAGGTCTCGCGGAACCAGCCGCCTTCGGGATGCGGTTCCAGTTGCAGCTTTGCGATGATCTCTGCTGCTGATCCCATGGCCTTTTTTATCCCCACTGGCCTTGTCCTTTTGCTGCGCTACAAAGGGCATCCTAGCCGATGTGAAGAGATCGACAATGCATAGAACCCTCTCCCTTGCCGCGCTCGCTCTGATCGCAACCCCGCTGGCGGCCGAAACACCAGAAGACGTGGCCGAGGCCGCGCTGGAGGCCGCGCCGGTGTGGGACGGGCATAATGACGTGCCGATCCAGCTGCGCGGGCGCTGGGGCAATGTGATCGGCGATTTGGATTTCCACGATACGACAGCCACCGGCCCGGAACATTCCGAAGGCCGCACCATGCATACGGACCTCAAGCGGCTGCGGCAGGGCAAGGTCGGGGCACAGTTCTGGTCGGTCTATGTCAGCACTTCGATGGAGGAGCCGCAGGCCGTGCAGGCAACGATCGAGCAGATCGACGTGACCCGGCGGCTGGTTGCCCGCTACCCGGATGATCTCATGCTCGCGCTGACGGCTGATGATGTGGAGGCGGCGCGCAAACAGGGCAAGATTGCCAGTCTGATGGGGATGGAAGGCGGCCATTCCATCGGCTCCAGCCTTGGCGTTTTGCGCCAGATGTATGCCATCGGCGCGCGTTATATGACGCTGACGCATAACCGGAACACGCCCTGGGCCGACAGCGCGACCGATACGCCCGAACATGACGGGCTGACAGATTTCGGGGTCAAGGTAGTGCAGGAAATGAACCGGCTGGGGATGCTGGTGGACCTGAGCCATGTCAGCGAAGCGACCATGCATGATGCTCTGGATGCGGCGAAAGCTCCGGTGATCTTCAGCCATTCGGGCGCGCGGGCGATCAATGGCCATGCGCGCAATGTGCCGGACAGTGTGCTGAAACGGCTCCCGGCCAATGGCGGGATCGTGATGGTTGTCGCCTATCCCGCCTATGTGGACGAGGAGTTGCGGCTGTGGCTCGCAGCACGCAAGGCAGAGGAAGCGCGGCTGGACTCGCTGTGGCAGGGCCAGCCCGAAGCGGCCAAGGCCGGGATCGACGCGTGGGACAAGGCGCATCCCATGCCCGAAGTCTCCATCGCCGACATGGCCGACCATATCGACCATATCCGTAAAGTGGCCGGGATCGACCATATCGGGATTGGCGGCGATTATGATGGGATGCTGACCGGCCCGGTGGGGATGGAAGATGTCACCGGCTACCCGCTGCTCTTCGTGGAACTCGCCCGACGCGGTTATAGTCAGGCGGATCTGGAAAAGATTTCCTGGCGCAACATGATGCGCGTGATGCGCGGGGCAGAGGCCTATGCGAAGAGCGTGGCCGATATGGCGCCGATTGAAACGGCGGTGAAATGACCAGCATGGAAGGCAAAGCCTTGCCCTTTGTCCTTGCTGCGATCCTCTCTTTGGGGGCTATCGCGGCGGCGCTGCCCAGCACTCCGGTGCCTGCCGATCAGGCGCTGCTGGCCGCGCGCTGGACGGCGCGTGTTGCTATTCCGGTGTTTCTGGTCGCTTATCTTGCACGGCCGCTGCACCAGCTGCTGCCCTCTGCGCTGAGCAAGGTACTTCTGGCGCGGCGCCGCCAATGGGGGCTTGCCTTTGCCCTGTCGATGACGATCCATCTGGGTGCGCTGCTGGTCAATATATTAATCTTCCGCCCGCGCCCGGTGGAGGAAATTCTGGCGGGCATGGCCGCCTATTCGCTGATCTTTGTGATGGCGCTCACATCCAATAACTGGTCGATGAGGCGCTTGGGCAAATGGTGGAAGCGCCTGCATCTGCTGGGCCTCCACTATGTCTGGCTGATTTTCTTCGCCGGACGAGCCTTGCGGCTGGCCGAGGGGGACCCGGCCTATTTTCTCTCCGCATTCATCATGGGTGCGGTGCTGCTCGCCGCCTTGCTGCTTCGCATGGCGGCGTGGAGCGTCACGCGACGCCGCGCTGCGCGGGGATAATCCAGACGATTGACAGGGCGATCAACTGGTCCTGCCCCTGAATGTTCCGAGAAAGTCAGTCGCGCAGCAGCTCGTTGATCCCGGTCTTGGAGCGGGTCTGCGCGTCCACGGTCTTGACGATCACGGCGCAATAGAGGCTGGGGCCGGGCGTGCCATCGGGCAGCGGCTTGCCGGGCATGGAGCCGGGCACGACCACCGCATAGGGCGGAACCTTGCCATAATGCACTTCGCCAGTCGCACGGTCCACGATCTTGGTCGAAGCACCGATATAGACGCCCATGGACAGCACGGCGCCTTCACCGATCACCACGCCTTCCACCACTTCGCTGCGCGCACCGATGAAGCAGTTATCCTCGATAATCACCG
>JAGREF010000278.1 GCA_020446665.1 Sphingomonadaceae bacterium | reverse complement strand
CGCGCCATATTCTCCAGCCCGCGCCCGCGCGAAAGCCCCTTGCCCGGCTGCGCAGGCATACCCTTGCCATTATCAGCAATGGCTATGCGCAATCCTGCCCCGTTGCCAGCGACCGAAACGGACAATCTGTCGGCACTTGAATGCTTGAGCGCATTGGTGACCGCTTCCTGCATCACGCGGAAAACCTGCAGCACATCGCGCGGGCCAAGGTCAGGATAGGTCAAGCCTTCTGCCACCTGCCAGTCATATTCAAGCCCGGCAGCCTGAACGCGCGGCATTACCCGGCGGTTGAAGATCGCAAGGGCGGACCCCAGCGATTCCCCGACTGAATCCATGGAATCGATCATCAGCCGCATCTCGTCGATGACTTGCTGGATACCTTCCTCGAAATCGCCCGGCTGCGCCTTGCCCCGCCTCGCCATCATCAGCAGCGACATCAACTGGCTGCCTAATCCATCGTGCATGTCGCGCATGATCCGCTGGCGTTCATCAGCATGGGCTTGCCGCCTGACGAGGGATTGCTGGCGTTGGTGCGCTTCCTGCAGTTCCGCTGTGCGTTCGTCCAGTTGGGTGGAGAGCAGCGCGTTGATCTGCGCAGAGGATTGGAACAGGCGCACATTGCGGGCGAAAAAGGCGATGGCGAGGCCCGCGATCAGGAACGGTTGGGTCTTGGTGAGGTAACCAGATGTCATTGCCACGGTCAGTTCGCGCAAGGCCGCCAGTGCCAAGAGCACGGCCAGCAGCGCCATGATTGCCGCCTCCCAATTCCGATCATCTCCGCCATCGCGAAAGCTCCAGCCGATCCGCACCAAGGTCGCCAGCGATAGGATAATGGCAGTAATGTCATGAATCTGCCCGGCGCGATCAAAATTGGGGCCGGATGGCAGCATGGTCAGCGAGAGCACCATGGCCGCGGCCGCAATTGCGAAAATGGCCAGGGCAGCGGGACCGCCCCAGCGCCAGCGGTGCCGCCCCCAGGCATTGGCAAAGCCGAACCATGCGACTGACAGGAACAGGCTGGAGCAGAAATACCAGCTCAGCCGCACCATCCCGCCTACGGGCGGGTCAGGCACCATGTAATAGGCAGTGAGCAGCGTCCAGTTCGCCGCCAGCAGGAAAAACCACAGCGGTTCACGCTTGTCCTCTGCCCGCATTGCGACGATCAGCGCCAGCAGCGCCACCAAACCGATCACCGCCAGCGCCATATATTTATACAGGCCGAGGAAGAACATCGTCTGCGCCTGCTGCGCCGTCATCAGCGAATATTCGCCAATGACCGGCGCGTAATAATCGAAATAGGGCGAGGCATCGCGCACCAGCACAAAGGCGAATTCATTCTTGCCCAGTTTGAGCGCGCTGGCCGGGATATGATACGTCTCGCGCTGCTGCGCGTGGTAGGTGATATCCGGCAGCTCCATCCGGCCATACCCTGATACGAAACTGCCATTCACATAGAGCCAGCGATTGTCCGCATTGATGCGTGGGCGGATGCCCAGCCCTTGCTGGGGAATCTCATCAAGCTCCACCGTGTAGCGCAAGGCGCGATAGCCCAGTTCGCAGCAATTCCATCCGGGGATCTCCTCAAGCTCGCGAAATTCGGCATCGGCCAGCGCGGCATAATCGGGGCGGGCAATCGCAGCTTCTTCAAAGCCGGTTGCTTCGTAGCGTTCGAAATCGCCATCATTGAGGGTAAAGATAAAGGGCTGAAGGATGAACCAGAACACCAACTGAACTACCACGATGGCAAAGAGCAGGCGCAACAGGCCACTGCGCTCCTTTGCCTCGTCACCCCCGCTGGCAGACATTCAATTTCCTCCTTGCCAGTTGCCACGCTTGCACGGGGTTACAAAGCGATCAAGCCACCTTACCCCGCATCATAGGTGAAACAGCCACGCGCCACATATTTGCGCTGCACATTGGTGGGGCGACGCTGATATTCGATCCTGCCCCGGATTTCCGTGCGAATGGTGCGGGTCTCGTCCGACCAGGGAACATAGGCCTGTACGCAATAGCGGATCGGCGCGCTGCCATGCTGGCGCTGCAGGGCGGCGGTAATCACCTGCATGTCGGGGCAGAACTTTGTCGCCTTGCCTTGCTTGCGAATGCCCAGCCCCCAGCGGCCAGCCTGCGCCGGATCAAGCGCGAAATCGCAATCGCCGGAGCGGACAAGGTCGAGCCTGACCTGATCGCGGTCCGGGCGGTCATAGCCGCCGCCAATCTTGCTGATCAGCAATTCCTCGCCACCAGGCAAATGCGCCACCAGTTCCAGATTATAGGTCTGGTTGCTGCGCAGTGTGTTGTAGGCCTTGCCCATGGACGCGAAATTCACAAGCGCTGAAGGGAAATAGCAGCGCGCATGAACCGGCTCGCCAGCACTGAAATCAGCGGTCTGCATGCGGTAGCCGGGCGCATCATCATTGCGATAGGCCAGCTCTCCGGTGGAGAAGATGCAGTTCCCCATCCCGCCACTCACTTCACGATAGCGGCTTGATTGTGCCTGCGCATCAGCAGGGAGGATCGACCCTGTGGCGACAATCATACCAAGCGTGGCAAGGGTTTTGCAAAGATGGTTGCGCATGGGCAGGCTCCCGATCTGCGGACCATTCCGCAGTCTTGCTGCCCTAGGGGATCTGCCGGCATGCCCCGTAGCCACGAATATGGTGGCACAGGCTATGCCGCACAGTCAGCGCGCGACCGCGACCTGCATGAATTGCGGCTTGCTTTGCGGTTCGCCCACGGTCTGCGAGAGCGGGTAATTGCCCGGTGGCAAAGTGGTGAGCGGCATACCGGCTGCGGCCAGCGCATAGGGGGAGACGCGGTGGCGGGTACACAACCCACCAGCCCCATCGCTGACCAGCGGCGCTTCGAATTCCACGGCGATAGAAG
Organism: Sphingomonadaceae bacterium; assembly: GCA_020446665.1. GTDB lineage: Bacteria > Pseudomonadota > Alphaproteobacteria > Sphingomonadales > Sphingomonadaceae > JACXVD01. The sequence goes on along the minus strand of JAGREF010000278.1, from coordinate 7,044 downwards.
CATCATTGCTGCGGGTGACCATCGACACGGCCAGCTGGCCACCGCCGAGATCAATCACCAGCCCGGTTCCCTTGGGTACGCCCAGCAAACCTTCAATCCGTGCCCCGGTCTTGGACAGGTCGCGCATCACCCCTTCATAGCGATGATCATCATGGATAACGCCCACGCGGCGGAAGACAGAGCGGCGTTCGGGTCGATGGCGATCGGGCCCATCTGGCTTAATCTTCATGTCGCCCGAAGCCATCCGTGCCAGCAATGTGTCCTGCGGCATGGCACGGGCATAGATCCAACCCTGAATCAGTTTTGCCCCTTTGGACACGACCAGATCGAACTGATCGAATGCTTCCACACCTTCGACGGTCGTTTCCATCCCCAGCGCTTCGGACAGGCCGATGATCGCGGTGATGATCTTGGCGCTGTTCTGATCTTGCTGGGTGCAGCTATCAACGAAGCTCTTATCCACCTTGATCTTGTCAAACGGTGCCGAGCGCAAATAGCTGAGCGAGGAATAGCCGGTCCCGAAATCGTCCAGCGCGATGCGCACCCCCAGCCCCTTCAGCAGCTTGAAGGTGCTGTCCGTGCTTTCGCTGTCACCCATGAAGACGCTTTCGGTCAGCTCCAGCTCCAGCCGGTCCGGCTCCAGCCCGCTTTCGTCCAGCGCCTGCGTGACGGCATCGGGGAATCCATTATCGGCAAACTGGACCGCAGAGACATTGACCGCGACGCGCACCGATTTCGGCCATTCCGTCGCATCCAAACAGGCCCGTTTGAGTGCCCATTCGCCAAGCCGCAGGATCAGGTCGGATTCCTCTGCGACGGAAATGAACAGGCCGGGGCTGACAAAACCGCGCTGTTCGTCATTCCAGCGCATCAGCGCTTCACAGCCGACAACCATATTGTCCTTGGTGCGCACGACTGGCTGGTAATGCAGTTCCAGTTCGTCATCTTCCAACGCCTTGCGCAGGTCTTTTTCGAGCTCTTCGCGTTCCTTGGCTTCATCACACAGGTCAGCCGAATAGAAGCGAAAGGCCCCGCGCCCGCCATTCTTGGCAGCATAGAGAGCAAGGTCACTGGCGCGGACCAGATCTTCGCGCTCCAGCCCGTCATAGGGGGCAATCGCAACCCCAACCGAAGTGCCAATCACAGCGCGCTTGTCTTCAATCGGATAGGGTTGGGACACGACCTGAATAATCTTGTCTGCCAGTTCACCCAATTTCCCGCGATCATCGAGGTCCGGCAGGATAATCTGGAATTCATCACCGCCAAGCCGCCCGATTTCCCCGCGATCCCCGATCACGTCACGCAGGCGCTGTGCAACCTGGCGCAACAGATCATCACCGGCCTGATGGCCCAGCGTATCGTTGACATGCTTGAACCGGTCGAGGTCCAGCATCAGCAACGCACAGGAACGCTTGGCAGCCTTGTATGCAGCCAGCGTGGAATCCAGTTTCCGCTCCATCCGGAAGCGATTGGCCAGACCGGTCAGCGAGTCATATTCAGCAATACGCGAATCTTCGAGCTTGCGCTCATAGGCAACAGTGATGTCCTTCGCGCTACCCCGATAGCCGAGGAAATTGCCTTCGCTGTCCAGCATGGGATAGCCGGTCATCTGCCACCAGCGCCGGTGCGCACCGCTCAGCTTCGCGCCGGGGACAAAGCGGACGACAATATCGTTGATCTTGCTATGCGCGCGCAGCTGGAATTTCAGCGGACGGTCAGCGCGTTCATCGGGATTGTGCGGATCGGTTTCAAACAAAGAGGCCATCGACTGACCGAACAGGTTGGACGGATCAATATCGAGCGCGTCAATCGCCCCTTGCGACAAATAGATGAGATTTGCCTCTGCATCGGTGGCCCAGATCCAGCCAATTCCGGCCTGTTCGAATTCGTCCAGAATGCGCAAACGGTCGGGACTATTGGCGTTTACCGCGTTCTTGCCGGGCATAGTTTCAGCCGACGCGGCTTGCGCGCCAGTGCCAAATCCCTGCAAGAGTTTCCCCAGCGCCATGAAACGCGTTCTTCCTTCAGCCGCAACACGTAAACCCGCGACCGATTCTCTATGCCTAACCGATGGTTAAGAACTGGCTACGTACATGGTTAATTTGGAGTAAAATGCCGCTTTTTCAGGGCGCGATCCAAAGCCGTAAGAACCATGCGACCAGCCCCAGCGTGGCAACACTCCCGCCCCAGATTGCTGCCATCCAACCGAGCCGTTGCCACACCGGTTTGCTGTCGGCGCTATTATCCGGGTCCATCAGTGATAGCCCTCCTGCCCCACTTTCCCGCGGAACACCCAATAGGCCCATCCGGTATATCCCAGGATCAGCGGCATGGTCAGGCCAACGCCGACCAGCATGAAGACCTGGCTGCGATAGGGGGCAGCGGCATCCCAGATCGTAATGGTGGACGGCACCACATGCGGCCACATAGAGACACCCAGCCCCGCCATTCCCAGCAGGAACAGGCCCAGCGAGAGCAGGAAAGGTGCTGCCTCCTGCCGCTTCTTCAAGCCGCGAAACAGCATGAAGGTGATAATCGCAGTCAGCAAAGGCACCTGGCTGGCGAAGATGAAATTGGGCATGGTGAACCAGCGGTTCCAATAGCCCGCATCGAGCAGCGGCGTGGCAAGGCTGACCGCGCCGAGCAAGGCCAGCGTGGCCAGCGCCGCGCGGAATGACAGGCGATAGGCGCGATCCTGCCCGCTGCCATCGGTCTTCCACACCAGCCATGTCGCGCCCAGCAGCGCATAGCCGGCCACTGTGCCCAGCCCGGTCAGCAGCGTGTATGGCGTGAGCCAGTCCCACCAACTGCCCGCATAGGCACGGTCCACCACTTCGATGCCCTGCAACAACGCGCCCAGTGTCATGCCCTGCGCCATCGCGGCGACCAGTGAACCGCCGAAAAAGGCCATGTCCCAAAAGGCGCGGTGGCCGGGGTCACGCCAGCGAAATTCAAACGCCACCCCGCGGAATACCAGACCCAGCAGCATGGCGATGATCAGCGGATAGGTGGCTGGCAAGATGATGGCATAGGCCAGCGGAAAGGCGGCAAACAATCCGCCTCCACCCAGCACCAGCCATGTCTCGTTCCCGTCCCATACCGGCGCGATGGAATTCATCGCCTTGTCGCGTTCCTCCCCCACGGCGAAGGCTGGGAAAAGAATGCCGATACCCAGATCGAACCCGTCCATCACCACATAGGCGAAGACAGCGAAGGCGATGATGAATGCCCAGATGATTGTCAGATCCATCGCGCTTACTCCTTCGGCCCGGTCATCTGATCAAAACCGGGGGTGATCCCGGCCGTGCGGACAGGGCCGCTTTCGCCGCGCTTCACCCCGACCTCGCCGGATTTGGGCGGAGCCTTCATCAGCCGCAGCAAATACCACGTGCCAATGCCGAAAACGGTGAAATAGACGAGGATGAAGGCAAGCAGCGAAGTCGCCACTGCCGGTGCATCCAGCGGGCTGGCGGAATCCGCTGTGCGCAGCAGTCCATTGACGGTCCATGGCTGGCGACCGACCTCTGTCGTCACCCAGCCCGCGATTACCGCGACAAAGCCGGACGGCCCCATGACAATCGCAGCCCGATGCAGCCAGGGCATCTCATAGAGCTTGCCGCGCCAGCGCGCCCAGAGGCTCCACAGGCCGAGGCCCAGCATGGCAAAGCCAATTCCCACCATGATGCGAAACGCCCAGAAAACGGTGCCCACAGGCGGCTGATCCTCCAGCGGAATCGTATCGAGCCCGGCCAGCGGCGCATCCCATTCATGCTTGAGGATCAGCGAAGACAGTTTGGGCACTTCCAGCGCATATTTCACTTCGCGCGCCGTACTGTCGGGGATGCCGAACAGGATCAGCGGCGCTCCGTCGGGGTGGCTCCGGTAATGACCTTCCATCGCCATCACCTTGGCCGGCTGATGCTCCAGCGTGTTGAGCCCGTGCATGTCGCCGAGGAAGATTTGCACGGGCGCGACCAGTGCCGCCATCCACATCGCCATGGAGAACATCGTGCGCGCATGCTGGCTGGTGCGGTCTTTAAGCAAGTGCCACGCCCCCACTGCGCCGACGACAAAGGCAGTGGTGAGATAGGCCGCTGTCACTGTATGCACCAAGCGATAGGGGAAGCTGGGATTGAACACGATGTCCCACCAGCTCGGCCCCGGCAGGAATTGCCCGTTTGCACCCATTTCAAAGCCAACCGGCGTCTGCATCCAGCTGTTGACCGAGAGGATCCAGAAGGCTGACACGAACGTGCCCGAGGCGACCATCAGCGTGGCGAAGAAGTGCAGCTTCTTGCCCACCTTGTTCATGCCGAACAGCATCACGCCCAGAAAACCGGCCTCCAGGAAGAAGGCCGTCAGCACTTCATAGGCCATGAGCGGCCCGATGACTGGCCCGGCCTTGTCAGAGAAAACCGACCAATTGGTGCCAAACTGATAGGACATGACGATGCCCGACACGACGCCCATGGCAAAGGCCACGGCGAATATCTTCAGCCAGTATTTGAACAGGTCCAGATAATGCTGCTTGCCCGTCTTGAGCCAGAGCGCCTCCAGCACGGCGAGATAGCTGGCCAGCCCGATGGAGAAGGCCGGGAAAATGAAGTGAAAGCTGACCGTAAAGGCAAATTGTAGCCGGGCCAGAAAGAGCGCGTCGGTGGGGTCGAACATCGCGTTGGTTCCTTGATTTTGGCGTAATTAGGCCATTCATCTCCCCCGAGCGAATGAATTGGTTGCAAGCCACATTGCGTTGCCTGCAATTGGGCTGCCTAGCTGGTGTCGTTTTGCCGCTGCCAGCGATTATCCAGAGCATAGGCCCCCGGCCCGCGTGCGGCGATAAACAGCAGCGCACCCATGATGGCGATGTTCTTGAACAACGGGCCGATATGGTCAGGTGCAATATGGATTGTGATGGTGATGGGCACGAGAGTGACAAATAGCAACAAGGCCGAAAGTCGCGTGGACAGTCCCAGCGCCAGCGTGATTCCGAACACCACAAAAACCGCACCGCTCAGCCACAGCAGCAGCGATGGATCGGCAATCGCAATGATAAGATCGCGCCAAGGAGATTGCTCCATCCGATCGAGCATAATCTGATGCTGGCCAAAATGACCCAACCCGCCGATAATGAAGATCAGGCTGGTCAGCACGCGCAGCATCGGGTCGGCCATTCGGCGCAGACCCGGCGCGGGTGCCAGCATGGTCTCTATGGCGGGCAGAAGTCTCACAGCTGTTCTTCCAGCTCCCGCTTCCAGCGGTAATAGGTCTTTTCGGACACGCCGACTTCGCGGCAGCTTTCGGTAACGCCCTTGCCGCCTGCGATCAGTTCGATGATGCGGGCGAGCTTTTCCTGCTTCTGGGGGATTGCGACCATCAGATCAGTCCTCTTGCTTCGTAATAGGTTTCCGACGCCGGAGTGCTGCCATCGTCTTTTGCCAGCTGAGTGAATGCCTGGTCCTGCGTCAGGAAAACCTGGCCATTGAGTTCTTGGAGGAAATGCGTGCGTTGCAGCCGGTCCATGACCGGGCCCTTCACTTCTGAAAGGTGCAGTCCGATATCGGCTGCCGCCAGCCGGTGGTTGATCGCTTCCATGCTTTCGAGGCCGGACGCATCGATTTCGTTCACCGCGCTGCACATCAATATCACGTGGCGCAGCGCAGGCCGTTCTGCGACGCGCGCCACGACATAATCTTCCAGCCAGCGGGCATTGAGATAAGTCAGGCTCTCATCCACCCGAATGGTGAGGATATGCGGTAGGGTAATGACCTTGTGCCGTTCGACATTGCGAAAATGCTCGGTCTGCGGGACCCGGCCGACAATCGCGGCATGCGGGCGGCTGGCGCGCCAGATATAGAGCAGAAGTCCGACTGCGACGCCAACGATCACGCCAAGTTCCACCCCGGCCACCAGCGTCACGCCAATGGTCGCGACATGGGCCGAGAAATCAGCCTTTGCGTAATTCCACAGCCGCCTGGGCGTCTTGAGGTCAACAAGGCTGAGCACAGCCACGATGATCGTCGCAGCAAGGGTGGCAATCGGCAGATTGGCAAGCAGGGGGGTGAGGAAGAGTGATGCAATCAGGATGCCGACCGCAGTATAGGCCCCGGCGGCCGGTGTTTCTGCACCAGCGTCGAAATTGACGACAGAACGCGCGAAACCGCCGGTGACGGGATAGCCGCCCGACAAGGCCGAAGCGATATTGGCCGCGCCCAGCCCGACCAGTTCCTGATCCGGCACAATATGCTGGCGCCGCTTGGCTGCCAGCGTCTGCGCGACGGAGACGCTTTCCACAAAGCCGATAATGGAGATCAGCAGCGCCGGAACCCAAAGCTGTTCCAGCAATTGCGGCGAGGGGTTGGGCAGCGCGAAGGGCGGGAGGCCCTGTGGTACAACACCAACCAGTTTCACACCCTTGTCCGCCAGATCAAACATGCCCGCAGCAAGGATTGTCAGCACTACGGCAACCACCGGCCCGGCCTTGGCCAGCATCTCTGCCAGCCGGGGCTTGAGCCCCAGTGCCATCAATGCGGGCTTGGCCCCCTTGCGGACCCAGAAGAGAAACAGCGTCGCGGCTCCCCCAATGGCCAGCGTGGTGGAGTTGATTGCGCCCATGTCCCGCGCCAGATTGCCGAGCATGTCGGGCCAGTTCTCGCCCCCACCCTGCACGCCCAGAATATGCTTTACTTGGCTGGTTGCGATCAGGATGCCGCTGGCGGTGATAAAGCCGGAAATGACCGGATGCGACAGAAGATTGGCAAGAAAGCCCAGCCGCAGGAAGCCCAGCACAGCCAGCATTACGCCCGACAGGGCAGCCAGCGTGATCGCGGCTTCGAGATATTCCGGCGTGCCCTGTGTCGCCACTGCCCCGGCGGCAGAAGCGGTCATCAGGGAAACCACCGCCACCGGGCCAACGGCCAGCGTGCGACTGGTCCCGAAAATGGCATAGGCAACCAGCGGCAGGATCGAGGCATAGAGCCCTACCACCGGCGGCAGGCCGGCCAGCAGCGCATAGGCAAGACTCTGCGGGATCAGCATGATGGTGAC
>JAGREF010000277.1 GCA_020446665.1 Sphingomonadaceae bacterium | reverse complement strand
ATTAAGTCCAAAATGAAGGAAACTGGTTCCCCGCTGGCCGGCGAAATGAGCGGCCATGTCTTCTTCAAGCATGAATATTACGGTTTCGACGATGCTCTCTATGCCGGTATCCGGCTGATCGCGGCGGCAGCGCGGCTGGGCAAATCGGTGACGGAACTGCGCGGCGCGATGCCAGCCATGATCAACACGCCGGAATTGCGTTTCCAGGTCGATGAAAGCCGCAAATTCGCGGTGATCGACGAAGTGAAGGAACGGCTGGCAGACAGCCCGGACGAGGTAGACGCCACCGATGGCGTGCGTGTGACCAATGATGATGGCTGGTGGCTCCTGCGCGCTTCCAACACGCAGGACGTGCTGGTTGCCCGCGCGGAAAGCGAAAGCGAGGCTGGGCTCGCCCGGCTGATGGAACAGATCTATGCCCAACTCGCCGCCAGCGGGCTGGAACGCGGGGAATCAGTGGGGCATTGAGCGCGCCCTGGTTGGCGCGCGCGGGCTAGAAAATTGCCAGCAGCACGGCGGCGATGATGGCCAGTGCACTCGCCAGCAAGGGCAGGGCGGCTTCTCTCGCATGGCCCCATCCGGCCAGACTGGCGCCGATGGCTGACTTGAACAATGTATTGAGGATCACCGGGAGCGCCAGCACGATCCCGGCGGTGGTCGGCTCGATCGTGCCTGCGGGCAAGTTCCCCATGGTGATAATCGCGGAATCGACATCCACTGTGCCGGAAATGGCCAGCACGACAGCGACCCCCCGGTCCCCATATTCCGCGAGCACCCAGCGCGCGATGACGGCCAGTATCATCACCAGCCCGGTCAGCACCAATGCCGGGCCAAGATCGAACGGATTGCGCAGCGCCACCTCGCCTGTTTCCTCTGGCCGGGCAGGCTGGCTGCGCCAGAACCACGCCGTCGCACCCGCGCTGAGGAGAATGCCGGGCAGCAGGAGCAGCGCCAGTGACGTGAGGGCGAAGGGGGCAAGCACGCCAACCAGCACGATGACGCGCAGCATCATCACCACGGATGCAGCCGCAATCGCGGCGGCAGCAATGGACGGTGCGCCTTCGCCTTGCTTCATGCGCGTTGCCATTGCCGCTGTCACGGCGGTGGATGACACCATCGCTCCGGCAGCGGCTGTGGCCACGACACCGCGACTTGGGCCGAGCATCCGGCTGGCGAAATAGCCCGCGAAGGAAAAGCCTGACACCAGCACCACCAGCAGCCAGAGCTGGCGCGGGTTCCACGCGTCATAGGGGCCGAAGCCGCGATCTGGCAGAAGCGGCAGGACAACCATCGCGATCAGGGCGAAGCGGGCGATGGAATGCAGCTCTGTTTCGGTCAGGCGGCTGACCCAGCGATGCAATTGCTGGCGCATGGAGAGCAGGATCACCATCGCCACGGCGATGGCAGTTGCCAGCAGCTTTTCCCCGCTACCGGCCAGAAAGCCGACTGCCAGCGTAAGCAAGGCAACAATGGCGGAGGTGCCGCTGGGAAGGCCACGGGTCTGGATCACGCGGTAATAGCCTATCACTACCACCAGCACTGCCCCGGCCAGCAGCACTGTCGCGGGGCCTTGCGCGTGGCGGTAGAGCGCGCCTGCCAGTCCGCCTGCCAGCCCGATCAGGGCAAAGGTGCGAATACCGGCAAAGCGGGCGCCGGGCGGTATTTCACGCAGGCTCCAGCCACGTTCGATGCCGACCAGCAGGCCCAGCGCGAGGCCAAGGCCGGTTGCGGCAAGATGGTCCATGTCGATCCCGGCTAGCATAGCGCCTGCTACTGGGGCGGCATCGGGCCATAGGCAAGCGTGCTGCTATGCAGCCGCTTCGAAATATGCTTGCTCTGGCGGGCAATGAATTCGCAGACGGCAGACCTTCCCCCGGAGATTGAAAGCTGGTTTGCCAGCCGCAACTGGCGCATCCGAAGCCATCAGCTGGAGATGTTCGCCGTGGCCCGTTCCGGCCGCCATGCGATGCTGGTGGCGGATACGGGGGCGGGCAAGACGCTGGCCGGGTTCCTGCCAACGCTGGCGGATTTCTGCCCCTCCATGGGCACCTTGCCACCGGATGGCCTGCACACGCTTTATGTCTCTCCCTTGAAGGCGCTGGCGCATGATGTGCAGCGCAATTTGCTCACCCCGGTCGAAGAAATGGGGTTGGGCCTGCGGATCGAGACACGCAGCGGCGATACGCCAGCGGACCGCAAGAAACGCCAGCGCGCCCGCCCGCCGCATGTCTTGCTGACCACGCCCGAAAGCCTTTCGCTGCTGCTCTCCTATCCCGAAAGCATGGAACTATTTGCCGGTCTGCGCCGGGTGGTGGTGGATGAAGTGCACGCCTTTGCCACCGGCAAGCGGGGTGACTTGCTGGCACTCTCGCTGGCGCGGCTGCAGGCTCTTGCGCCTGACATGCAGCGCGTGGCCCTGTCCGCGACTGTTGCCGATCCGGAGGCGTTTCGCGGCTGGCTGGCACCGTGGGGCGATGTGGGCAGCACCGCGCTGGTGCAAGGTGAAAAGGGAGCAGACCCGCAGGTCGAGATCCTGCTGCCTCAGGAAGAGCGCGTGCCCTGGGGCGGCCATGCCGGCCGGTGGGCAATCCCGCAGCTTTACGAGGAAATCCGGCGCAACAAGACGACGCTGGTCTTTACCAATACGCGCTTTCTGGCGGAATATCTGTTCCAGCTGCTGTGGGAGGTGAACGAAGATCATCTGCCCATCGGTATTCACCATGGGTCGCTGGCCGTGGAGGCGCGGCGCAAGGTAGAAGGGGCAATGGCGCGCGGCGAACTGCGGGCATTGGTCTGTACCGCCAGCTTGGATCTGGGGGTAGATTGGGGCGATATTGATTGCGTGGTGCAAATGGGCGCGCCCAAGGGATCGAGCCGCTTGTTGCAGCGGATCGGGCGCGCCAATCACCGGCTCGACATGCCCAGCCGGGCAATCCTCGTCCCCGGCAACAGGTTTGAATTCCTCGAAGCGACGGCGGCCAAGGACGCAGTGGATGAAGGCCAGCGCGATGGTGAAGCGTTTCGCGCGGGCGGGCTGGATGTGTTGGCACAGCATGTCATGGCTTGCGCCTGTGCCGGGCCGTTTGACGAGGCGGAGTTGCTGGCGGAAATTCGTTCCAGCCTGGCTTATGCATGGGTCACTGAGGATGATTGGCAGCGTGTCCTCGATTTCGTCGCGACCGGTGGCTACGCGCTGCGGGCCTATGACAAATTTCGCCGGATCACGCGCGATGGGGATGGGCGCTGGCGGCTGACGCATCCTGAATATGCCCAGCGCCACCGGATGAATGCCGGGATTATCGTCGATTCCGAAATGCTCAGCGTGCGGTTCCGCAATGGGCGCAATCTGGGCAAGGTGGAGGAGCGCTTTGCCGCCACGCTTTCACCCGGTGATACATTCTACTTCGCGGGGATGAGCCTGGAGGTGGAACAGCTCAAGGACATGGATGTCATTGTCCGCGCGGCGAAGAAGAGCGCGACCATCCCCTCCTATGGCGGGCAGCGCCTGCCCCTGACCACCCATCTGGCGGAGCGTGTGCGGGCGATGTTGGTGGACCGCGCGGGTTGGGCGCGCTTTCCCGATGATGTCCGGGAATGGCTGGAAGTGCAGGACTGGCGCAGCCGCATGCCGGGGCCGGGCACTCTGCTGGTTGAAAGCTTTCCGCATCAGCGCAAACATTATTCCGTGTTCTATACGTTCGAAGGATGGAATGCGAACCAGTCGCTGGGCATGCTCATCACCCGGAGGATGGAAGAGCGTGGACTGCAACCGGGCGGCTTCGTGGCGAATGATTATTCGCTGGCGGTGTGGGGGCTCAGGCCGGTGCGGGACCCCGCGCCGCTGCTGTCTCCGGATATTCTAACGCATGAATTTGTCGAATGGGTGCAGGAATCGCATCTGCTGCGCCGCGCCTTTCGGGAAGTGGCGGTGATTTCGGGACTGGTGGAACGGCAGCATCCGGGCAAGCGCAAAAGCGGCAAGCAAGTCACTTTCTCGACCGATCTGATTTACGACGTGCTCCGCAGGCATGAGCCGGATCATGTGCTGCTGGAAGCGGCCTGGGCCGATGCCCGCGCACGGATGACCGATGTAGGGCGGCTTGCGGATTTGCTCGATCGGGCGGGCGAGCAACTGGTCCATATCGAACTGGAACGTGTGAGTCCGCTGGCCGTGCCCGTGATGACCATGATTGGCCGTGAGGCAGTGCCGCAGGGCGCGGTGGACGAGGAATTGCTGCTGGAGGCAGAAAGCCTCGCCGCCGCAGCCATGCGGTTGGACCCGCTGGATGAGAACGGCGATGGCTGATCTGGTCAGGTCCCGAACTGGCGATATTTCTCATTGCCGATAAAGCCGAATTTCGTCACGCCGCTGGCTCTGATTACCTGCAAGACGCGCGCCGAACGATCATAGCTGGCGAGTGGATCAGGTTCGAACTGCAATTCGGGCTCCACCGGCATGTCCTGCACCGCGCCGAGCAAGGCAACCAACTGGCCCTCGCTGATATGGTCACCATTCCAGAGAAGCTGATCCTGAGCGTCGATGCTGACCTTGTTCTTGATAGGGTCAGGTGCGTCAGGGAAACCGCAATCGATCTTGCATTGGGGCAGGTCGATATCGACCGAGTGGGTCGCAACCGGGATGGTCATGATGAACATGATGAGCAGCACCAGCATCACATCGATCAGCGGTGTCGTGTTCATTTCACACATGGGCTCTCTGCCGGGTGCATGCGCAAAAGCCATAATCCCCTCCTCTTCAAGGGGACACTTGTCCTGAACCACCTGCGCCTATGTTACAATATTACATGGACTTTGCAAGGCCCGGGCATGTGACCCTGAGCGCAGGCAACAAAAAAGGGGCGGATCGCTCCGCCCCTTTCGTGTGCCTGTGTGGCTGTTGGCAGTGTGTTTACTGCGAACCGCCAGCCTTGCCGAACGAACGATATTTCTCGTTGCCGACGAAGCCGAACTTGGTGACGCCCGATGCCTTGATGATGTTCAGCACCTTTGCCGACAGGTCGTAAGACGCAGCGGATTCCGGTTCGAACTGCAGTTCGGGCTCAGGAACGATGGTCTTGGTCGCGTTGAGGTTACGAACCAGCTCACCCTGATCGATCGGGTCTGCATTCCACAGAATCTGGCCCTCAGCGGTCAGAACGATCTTGTTCTTGATCGGATCAATCTGATCCTCCGGCGGAGGGTTCGGGTTGGGCTGCGGAAGGTCAATATCGACCGAGTGGGTCGCAACCGGGATCGTGATGATGAACATGATGAGGAGAACGAGCATGACGTCGATCAACGGCGTCGTGTTCATTTCCATCATCGGCGAGCCATCATCCTTGCCGCCTGACATTGCCATGGTGGGTTACTCCTGAATTATGCGCCAGGCCCGGTCAGCCCTTGGGGTCAACCGGGTTGGAGATGAATCCGACAGTCGGATAACCGGCCGCCTGGACGTTATAAATGGCCCCTGCAACGCAGCGCCACGGTGCATTCACGTCACCGCGAATATGCACCTGCGGGATCAGATCCGGATCTTCCATGATGGCTTCGACACCGCCAGCGCGCTGCACGATACCGTCAAGACGCTTGAATGCTTCGTCATAGAGTTCCTCGGACGAGACCGGGGTAACATTGTTGAAATACACCCGGCATTCACCCTGACGCGATGCGCCTTCGAAGCCCGGTTCACCGGCGCTGCGGCCAGCAGCATCGGCTGTCGTCACCGTCAGCAGCAGGTTCTCGACCTTGTCCTTGGACTCGGCGGAAACCATGATCGGGATTTCCAGCTTTTCAATCGTCTGGATCGCGACCGGAACTGCGATGAGGAAGATGATGAGGAGCACGAGCATCACATCCACCAGCGGGGTGGTGTTGATGTCCGACATCGGCGTTTCGGCGCCGTCGCCTCCCATAGCAATAGCCATGGCTCTTTCCTTTCGTTCTTAAGGTCTGAAAACTACAGTTGGTGGGTGGGGCGACCGGCTGGCCGCCCCGTCACAAACTGTGTGATCAGGCCTTAGCAGCCGGCTTGGCGGGAGCAGCAGCCGGCTTGGCAGCCGGTGCAGCAGCAACTGCGGGCTTCACAGCGCCCTTGGAGTTGATGTTCGCCAGCAGGTCGGTCGAGAAGCCGTTGAGCAGCTCAGCGATCTTCTTGTTGCGGGCCTGCAGCCAGTTATAGGCAAGCACAGCAGGCACAGCGACGAGCAGACCGATGGCGGTCATGATCAGAGCTTCACCAACCGGACCAGCGACCTTGTCGATCGAAGCCGAACCGGCGAGACCGATGTTGATCAGGGCGCGGTAGATACCGATAACCGTACCGAGCAGACCAACGAACGGAGCGGTTGCACCGGTCGTTGCGAGGAAGGCCAGACCGCCAGCAAGCTTCGAGTTGATCGAGGCTTCCGAACGGCTCAGCGAACCGTGCATCCAGTCATGCGCTTCGAGGCTGTCGGTCATCTTGCCGTGCTCGTCTTCAGCTTTGACAGCGTCGTCAACCAGCTGGCGCCATGCGCTGTTCTTGTCGAGCTTGGTAGCACCTTCCTTGATGCTCGGCGCGCGCCAGAAATTGCTGCGGACAGCCTTGTACTGGTTCATGATCTTGTTCTGCTCAAGCAGCTTGGTGAACAGGATGTAGAACGAGCCGACCGACATGATAACCAGCACGCCAAAAATGGACCAGGCGATAACACCGCCCTGTTCCATGGCTTCGATGAAGCCAAACTGGTTCTTCGGCGCTTCGGCCGCTGCGGCAAGAAGTTCGATAAACATTGCGAAAGTCCTCTCAGAAAGAAGCAGGTATAAAA